>DATEOJ010000027.1:0-21618 GCA_035274235.1 Pyrinomonadaceae bacterium | reverse complement strand
AATCGTAAACCCGTGGTGCTAGTCGGCGCGACCGAAGCGGCTCGAGAGTTTTTTGAAGGCATTGGCGACGGCCAGGTTCATATCGCATCGTCGCCGTCTGAAGCGATCGAGATCGCGAGCACTATCATGCTCGAAGAATAGAAGTGAATTCGGAAAGACTATTCCAACTGCTTTCTTACACCGCTGTCCTGTGCGGGTTCTTTTCGCTTTGGATCTCCGGGATCTTTGGCGTTGTTGGAACCGCGCTCTTTCTCGGAGCGCTTATCGGCGGTTGGGTTCTCGAAGGTACCAGATGGCAAATTGGCGACCGCATGGGTACGGCGTTGATCGTTCTGTCACTGCCCGTCTACTACGCACTTGCTCAGACCGGTCTCTTCTCAGACGGTAATCCCGAACTCCGACTCCCAACCATACTCGCGCGTTTGATCGTCACGCTGTCCGCCATCAAACTGCTCCAACGTAAATCAGACCGCGACTGGATCTTTCTCTACCTGATGGCGTTCTTCGAGGTGCTCCTCGCGGCGGGTCTTAGTATCAGCGCGCTCTACTTCGCTTCATTCATCGCCTACGTCTTCGTGATGGTTTGCACGATCGTTCTGTTTGAGATCAGAAAGACGGCGAGGAAACACGAGGCACTGCAGCATCCCGATGGACAGCCGACTCTGCAGGCTCGACGGATTCCCGCGACCGCGATCGTCCTAATTGTTTTCATCGTCGTGCTCGCCGCTCCGATGTTTTTCTTGCTGCCTCGTGTAGGCGGTGCGGGATTCGGCGGAAGCGGAGGCGGCGTGAAAGCAACGTCCGGCTTCTCGGACAGCGTCCGACTCGGCGGTATCGGTCTCATTCAACAGAACAACGAGATCGTGATGCGCGTCCGTCTCGACGGAACGCAGCCGGAGGAACTCGAAGATATTCGATGGCGAGGCGTCGCGCTCGACACTTTCGACAACCAGTTTTGGAAAAAATCTCAACCAGGAACCATCGACCGACTTCCGAAAAGCGAGAACGATCTGATCCAGGTCGCACCGCTTCGGAGTCGCGATAGCGCCGTGCTCTACACCGTCTATCTGGAACCGCTCGACTCGCAGGTAATGTTTGTCCTGCCTCGAGCCGTCGGAGTACAAGGGCCGATGGGCTACGTGGTCCGCGACGAGGACGAGTCGCTTAAGGCGCCGTCACGTGGAGAGCGATTTAGTTATAGGATCCTCTCCGACACCAGTCTTCCGGCAGCGGCAGAGCTGCGCCGGGACACCGAACTTTATCCCGAATCACATCTCAACTACTTGCAGCTTCCCGAGGATATAGATCAGCGGATCGTCGACCTTGCGTCCGAAGTGACAAAGGGAACCGGCAACAGGTATGACGCGGCGGTCGCGATCGAGACTTATTTACAAACGCAGTTCGGCTATACGCTCGAACAAAAGGCCGGTGGCGATCAACCACTCGCAGATTTTCTGTTCAATGTTCGTGAAGGACATTGCGAGTACTTTGCGACCGCGATGGCGGTGATGCTGCGTACACAGGGAGTCGCGACCCGAGTCGTGAACGGTTTTCAGCGAGGCGATTATAACGAGACTGCGGACGTCTTCGTGGTTCGGCAGCGAAATGCCCATTCATGGGTGGAGGTCTATTTCCCGGGCGAAGATGCCTGGGTCACGTTCGACCCCACACCGGCGGCCGGGCAGAACCTGACCGGAGGTGCTTCCGGCCTTACGAAACAGTTCAGCGACTACCTGGACGCCTTGGAGACCTATTGGATCCAATATTTTGTTGCATATGACAGTGCGGAACAGCGTTCGTTGTTTACGTCTGTCCGCCGCGGCGTGGTCGGTTATGGACGGCAGACTTCGAGCTATATCGACATTTTACGAGCAGAACTGCTCGCCTGGTGGCGCGACGTCCGGGGTCACGGAGGGTTTGACCGGAGCGTGACCGCGATTGGCTACGGGATCGCGTTTCTGGCGGCCGGGGTTATTCTGATCATCGCGTTTGTTTGGCTTTATAGGCGGGTAGTAAAATTGACCCTTTGGTCGCGGCTTCGGAAAATGCTCTTTGGGCGACAGGGGGCCTCGGTCGTTGAGTTTTACGAGCGGATGGTCGCGGTTTTAGCGAGCAAAGGATTGGTACGCGAACCGCATCAAACTCCGCTTGAGTTTGCATACGAGGTTGGCCTGCCTGAGGCTATCGGGATAACGGAGAAATATAATCAGGTCCGGTTCGGCGAAAGACACCTTTCGAAGGCCGAAGCGGACGAGATCGACGCGTGGTTGAAGGGAATTTCTACGCCGGTCGATGGAAAGTAAGGTTTAGATGAAGAAAGTTGGATTTGTCAGTCTCGGCTGCCCAAAGAATCTTGTCGATTCGGAAGTTATGATGGGCACGCTTCAGCAGGCCGGCTACGAAATTACGAACAACGCTGAGGAAGCCGAAACGGTCGTCGTAAATACGTGCGGCTTTATCGAGTCGGCGAAACAGGAATCGATCGACGCGATCCTCGAGGCAACGCGCCTAAAGGAAGAAGGGAAGGCGAAACGTGTTGTCGTCGCCGGTTGTCTGGTTGAACGTTATCGAGATGATCTGATCAAGGAGCTGCCGGACGTCGACGCGTTCATCGGTACGAACGAAGTCACACGCATCCTCGAAGCGACGGACGAGAAGATGAGCTTCCGCGAGCTGCCGCTGCTGCCCATCGGCAACAAAACGGCGACATACCTCTACGACTTCGACACTCCGCGTTTTCGCGCGACAGATTCGCACACGGCATTCATAAAGATCGCGGAAGGCTGCGACCGGCCGTGCGCGTTTTGCTCTATCCCGTCGATGCGCGGTTCGTTTCGTTCGCGACGTTTTGGATCGATCATCGAAGAAGCTCGTAACCTCGCGAAGCAGGGCGTGAAGGAAGTCGTCCTCATCGCACAGGACTCGTCGCGTTACGGGGAGGACCTTGGCGAAGTCGATGCACTTGCGGCGTTGATCCGAGCGTTGGGTGAGATCGAGGAACTTGGATGGGTCCGTGTTATGTACGCGTATCCAACACACATCTCCGACGCCTTTCTTGCGGCGATCGCCGAAACACCAAAAGCGGTTAAGTATCTCGACATGCCCTTGCAGCACGGATCGAGAAACGTACTAAAACTCATGAAGCGAGGCGGCACTCGCGAATCGCTCGAGCGGCTTATCGCACGAGTTCGCGAGAGTGTTCCGGGTATCGCGATCCGCACGACCTTTATTACCGGTTTTCCGGGTGAGACTGACGAAGACTTCGACGAACTGATGACGTTTGTTCGAAATTGTCGTTTCGATAACGTCGGTGTGTTCACATACTCCGACGAGGAGGGAACTCCCGCCTTCGACCTGCCCAACAAAGTCGACCCGAAGATCGCAAAACAGCGCCGTAGTCGTTTGATGAAGGAGCAGGCGAAGATCAGCCGTCAGCTGAACAAGAGGAAGATCGGCGGTGTATTTCCGATCATGTTCGAAGGATTGTCGGAAGAGTCGGATCTGTTGTTTCAGGGGAGGCTTCAGGGACAGGCCCAGGAGATCGACGGCCACATCCTGATCAATGACATGCCGGACGACTTTGACCCGGTGCCGGGTGAGATTTACGATATCGAGATCACCGAGGCGCTCGAGTACGACTTGATCGGCAAGATCGCTGGTCGCTCCACAAGTGCCACCTAGAGAACCTATGAGAGCAACATTACTTTCACTCACTTTGTTATTTGTCTGCTTTGCTTCGCCCGCGTTCGGTCAGAAGTTTCTCCAGAAGCCATACACCGAGTGGAGCGTCGACGAAGTTAAGAAGCTCCTCAACGAAGCACCTTGGTCGAATCAGTACCAGTCGGAGAGCGGTCTACAAGCATCCGCACTTGAGCAAGGGGCTCGAGAGCAAGCCGACAACCGTTTGTCGGGGTCCGATCGAGGAAACATGGGCCGCGGGAACGTGCCGGCGCCGGTGATCATTCAGCTTTATTCGGCGCTGCCGCTGCGACAGGCGCTGGTTCGCAGCCGTCAGATCGGAGCGAAGTACGAAAAGCTGAATGCGGATGATAAGGCGAAGTTCGACGCGAGTACTGCGGGTATGCTCGAGTGCAAACTATGCAAGGACTATTACATCATCACGCTCACCAAGACGAAGGATAAATCCGAGCGTATCGATGACGGGATATTTCAGACGCTCACTCTCGAGAATCTTAAAGGCAAGATCTGGCTTGCAAATGACAAGGAGGAGAAGCTCGACCTCTTTCAGTTCACGCCGCCGAAGGGAGCCGGTGAGTCAGCCGTATTCTTTTTCAAACGAAATAAGGAAGACGGCAAACCGTTCTTTTCGGAAGCCGACAAGGAGATCAAGTTTCTCTTCGCGAACGAGCTTCGGGCGCCGAACAACAATGCGTACGCGATCCTGATCCCGCGATCCTTCGACTTCAAAGTCGCGAAGATGATCGTTGACGGGAAACTGGCATTTTGACGAGCTCGCTAAAAGCTATCACTGAGGCAGGACGCCGGATCTAACGATCGGCGTCTTTTTTTTCGAACCGACACACCCCATTGTCGCTTCGTCACTTTTTTGAAAAGGCGGAGCGAGTAGTACGATATACCTCAAAGGTACTCCATACTTACGCCGGGTCACGGCGAAGCTACTACAAATAACTAAGGACGGAACGCTCTAGTATCAGACTGACATGAAAACACTACGAACCCTTTGTGCGCTTCTTTTGATCTATACGGCGGTTTTGCCGACCGCGTCTTTCGCTCAGGTGGCGGACATCAACGCCCGCATCCGCGATGAGGAAATGAAGAATTCCAAGATCATGCAAACGATGCATTATCTGACGGACGTCTTCGGACCCCGATTGACCGGCTCGCCGAATCACAAGGCGGCGGCGGAGTGGGCGGCAAAAGAAATGACGTCGTGGGGACTTTCGAACGCGGCGCTTGAGCCGTGGGATTTCGGCAATCCGGGTTGGTTGAACGAAAGAGCGTCGGGATTCATTATCTCGCCGGTAAAGGACTCGCTTACGTTTGAAGTTTTGGCGTGGACACCCGGCACGAAGAAAGCAGTCACGGCACAGGCGTTCCACATGGTCCTACCTGACCGTCCGACTCAAGAGGAACTGACCGCATACTTTAATAGCGTCCGGTCTCAGGTTAAAGGCAAGATCGTTTTTGTCGGTAAAGCGAATTCGATTCCGGTGAGTTTCAATCCGCCGCCGAAGCGGATCGATCCGTCGGCGACACCCGCTCCGACACCGCAGCCGACCCCGCAACCGACGGTATCGCCAAAACCGAATGTACTTAGCTTTAACATTATCGGGACTCAGGTTGGTGATTTTCTTTTCAGCAGCGGAGCGGTGATTCGCGTTAACGACGCCGGTCGCGAGCACGGGCAGATCCGTGCGTTCGGTAATCGCAACGCGGATCCGAAGAAGACGCTGCCAACCGTCGTCATGCGGAACGAAGACTACGGCCGCATCACTCGTATCCTCGCGGATGGTACGCCAGTCACCCTTCAGTTCGACATCAAGAACAACTGGTATCCCGAAGGCAAGACCTCATACAACGTCGTCGCGGAGCTTCCGGGTTCCGACAAGAAAGACGAGGTCGTTATGCTCGGCGGTCACCTTGATTCGTGGCATTCGGCAACTGGAGCGACCGACAATGCGATCGGTTGCGCGGTGATGATGGAGGCCGCTCGAATTCTGAAAGCGATCGGCGTTCAACCGCGTCGGACGATCCGTGTCGCGCTGTGGAGCGGAGAAGAGCAGGGACTTCTCGGTTCACAAGCGTACGTGAAGAAACATTTCGGTTCTGCTGAGCAGCCGACCGCGGAGTTCAACAAGTTTGCCGGCTACTTCAACATCGATAGCGGCACCGGTCAGGCACGTCGATTTTCAGTTTTCGGTCCGGAAGAAGCGGGCAACATACTGAAAGAGATCGGAGCTCCGTTCGCCGATATCGGTTTTATCGATGCTCGGGCGGCGCGAAGCCGTGGTCTCGGCGGTTCGGATCACACGTCGTTCAATCAGGCTGGTCTGCCGGGAATCGGTGTCGGTCAGGATCCGATCGAATACTTCACACACACGTGGCATACGAACCTCGATACATATGAACGGATCATCGAGGAAGATGTGAAGCGTTCGGCGATCATCATTGCCGCCGCGGTTTATCAGTTGGCGATGCGTGACGAGATGCTGCCGCGTTTCCCGCAGGGGCAGATGCCGGTCGCGCCGCCGGCGAACTGATTACTTAGTCTGGAGACGGGAGACGGGAGACAAGAGACAAGAGACAAGAGACAAGAGACGTGAGACATGAGACACAAGTCTCCTGTCTCCTGTCTCCTGTCTCCTGTCTCCCGTCTCCTGTCTCCCGTCTCCCGTCTCACGTCTCCCGTCTCCCGTCTCCGTCCCCTGTCTTGATCAAAGCGTCGAGTCTTTAACGAAGATCCGAAACGACGGACAAATATCCGCGAGTGGACATTCGAGACATTTCGGTTTCCGGGCCTGGCAGATCTGTCGTCCGTGAAAGATCATCCAGTGCGGAAACATTACCCACTCCTTCTGCGGAACGAGCTTCTGCAGATCCAGCTCGATCTTCTCGGGCGTTTTTTGTTTTGTAAGACCGAGCCGCTGCGAAAGCCTCGAGACGTGTGTGTCGACAACCACCCCCGAGGCGATGCCGAACGCATTTCCGAGTACGACGTTTGCCGTCTTTCGCGCGACACCGGCGAGCGATAAGATCTCATCCATCGTCTGAGGAACCTTCCCGCCGAAGTCATCCATTATTCGCTGAGACGCCGCACGAATGCTCTTCGCTTTGTTTCGGAAGAATCCCGTCGACTTCACGTCCTGCTCCAACTCCTCCTGAGAGACCTCCGCAAAATCTTTCGGGCCTCGATACTTCCGAAACAGCGTAGACGTCACGATATTCACACGCTCGTCGGTGCACTGGGCTGACAGGATCGTCGCGATAAGAAGTTCGAAGGGATTTGTATAGTTGAGAGCACAGTGGGCGGTTGGATATGCCTTCTTGAGACGCTTGATTATCTCAGCGGTGCGCTCGGCTTTGTTCTTGATCATGCGGTTCAGGCTAAAAAACGGGCGACAAAAATGCAAATACGCGTCGCTTTCGTTAGAATCTAGCCACTAAGCACACAGAGAGTTCTAACGACGGTCTTTGTGTGCTTTTCGCTGATGCATGAAAGTCCCATTGCTCGACCTTACCGAACAGAATAGCTCCCTGCGTCCGGAGATCGAAGTCGCACTTGGCCGCGTACTCGACACGAATGCGTATATCCTGGGCGGCGAGGTCAAAGAACTCGAAAAGGAACTCGCTGAGTACTGCGGCACTAAGCACGCTATCGGATGCGCGTCGGGGAGCGATGCGTTGTTGCTTGCCCTCATGGCCGTGGGGGTTGAAGCCGGCGACGAGGTCATCACCACTCCCTACAGTTTCTTCGCGACTGTGAGTGCCATTACCCGCCTGGGTGCGAAGCCGGTGTTCGTGGATATCGAGCCCGACACTTACAACCTCGCTGTCTCTCAGGTGCGCGGTGTCATCTCGGAGCGGACGAAAGCTATCCAGCCGGTTCATCTCTACGGGCAGTGCGCTGACATGAAGGCCTTGAACGCGGTCGCCGGTGCACTCGGTGTACCGGTCGTCGAAGATGCGGCTCAGGCGATCGGGTCCGAAGAGGACGGCAGACGAGCGGGCGCGATGAGCGACATCGGTTGCTTCTCTTTCTATCCTTCGAAGAACCTGGGCGGCATGGGGGATGGCGGGTTTATGTCGACAAACGACGACAAGCTCGCTCGCAAATTATTTGCGCTTCGCGTACACGGATCGGAGGAGCGTTACTATCACAAATGGGTCGGATTGAATTCCCGGCTCGATGGATTTCAGGGCGCGGTTCTTCGTGTAAAACTACCTCACCTGGACGCGTGGTCTGAGAAACGCAAAGCGAACGCAGACCGCTACCGCAGACTGTTCACCGATGCGGGTTTGACGGAAGAGATCGGTCTCCCGATAGAGCGACCAAATGGTCGGCATATTTATAACCAGTTCGTTATCAGAGTCCCCGGGCGACGCGACGAGTTGAAGCAGTTCCTCACTGATAGTGAGATCGGCACGGACATTTATTATCCGGTTCCGCTTCATCTTCAGGAGTGCTTTGCATATCTCGGTTACCGCGAGGGCGAGTTTCCGGAGTCGGAGCGAGCGGCGCGCGAATCGCTTGCGTTGCCGATCTATCCGGAACTCCGTGAAGAACAGCAACATTACGTCGTTGAGAAAATTGGAGAGTTCTTCAATAAGTGAAAGAAGCGCTGATCATACTTGAGTCAAAAAGCGCGAAAGCGAGACTGCTCCTTCTCGGAGTGATCCTGATCGCGATCGCGTTTGCGTGGTTCTCCGTTCGATGGGAACTCGGCAGTATGATGGCGGAATTGACTCCTCCTAGCAGACCGAACGCGGCCCAGGTTTCTCATCTTGCACAAGATCTTTCGCCGCACGACCCACAGGGAAAGTGGTTAGCGGCGAGCGTCGAGAAGGAAAACTTCTCGCCTGACAGCGTCGACCGCTCGGTAAAAATGTTCGAGGAACTTGTCCGGATGTCTCCCAACGACTTTCGTTGGTGGCTCGAGCTTGGTCGTGCATATGAGCAAGCCGAGGTGCCGGAGAAAGCTGAGTTGGCTTTCCGGCGCGCGGTCGATCTAGCACCGTCCTACACCTTTCCGCACTGGCAGTTTGGAAACTTCTATTTGCGTCAGAACAGAAGCGAGGAGGCTTTTGCCGAGCTTCGTAAGACGACCGAGCGCAGCCACATCTATCGCGAACAAGTTTTTTCGCTCGCGTGGGATTACTTTGATAAAGACCCTGTACAGGTTGAGGCACTTGCTGCGGATACACCCGACGTGCGTGCGACACTCGCACTATTCTACGCGGCGCGTGGAAGTGCTGATAACGCCCTGCGTATCTGGAACACGCTCACCGATGAACAGAAGGCGACCAACATCGATACTGCAAAACGGATCGCCCGCGGACTTTTCGAAAAGCAGCGCTTTCGTGAGTCGCTCGCGTTCTCGGTTCAGACAAAGATAGATCCCGATTCGCTGCCGGAGACTGTGACGAACGGAGGCTTCGAGAAGTTTCTCGGCAATCCGGAGGACAACATTTTCGGGTGGCATATCTATCGCGGAGAAAAACTCGATATCCTTCCGGACTCGAATGTAAGGTTTGAAGGAACGAAGAGTCTTCGACTTAAATTCTCGGGCTATTCCAAACCCGAGCTTCACAATGCCGTTCAATTCATCGCTGTGGAACCGGGAGCTCGTTATCGGCTGTCGTTCATGGTACGAACCGACAACCTTCGTAGCGGAGGTCCGCCCGTCGTGCAGGTGGTCAGCGGAAAAGAGAATGTCGGAATCGGCTCGTCCGAGCCGTTTGAACCGGGCTCTGCCGACTGGAAGCAGATGACGATCGATTTCACGGCACCGTCTGACTTTGACGGGGTACACATTCGGACGGGACGAATCGCGTGCGGCGACGACTGTCCTATCTCGGGTACGATCTGGTACGACGATTTTCGTTTGACGAAACTATGACTTGGGCGAACAAGCTAGCGTTCTTACTGCTCGCGATAATCATCGTCCTGACGACGCTCGCCTACGGCACTGTCCATCAGCCGATACTCGCAGGATTTTATTTGCTTGTTTCGCTGTTGGTGGTGCTCTGGGCCCTTGATGGATTCGTGAGTGGAGCACCGCGGTTTAGTTCAAGTTCACTTCAACTGCCTTTGCTCGCCGCCGCGATCTACGCAGCCATACAGATAATTCCGCTTGGAGATCTAGCCGAAACCGCGGGGCTCTCGGGCATACCGCGAACGCTGTCGCTGAATCCTTTCGCTACTCAGATGACGGCGGTGCATTATTTCGCCCTCTTCTTGTTGTTCGCAGTCGCGCTGGTACTTGTCGATTCTGCATCTCGGATTCGCAAGCTCGCGCTTCTGATCACCGTTTTCGGATTTGTATTCGCGTTCTTTGCGATCCTGCAACTGGTACTCAGTCCGCTCAAGATCTACGGTATCTACGAAGCGACCTCACCATTCGGTTCGTTCGTCAACCGACACAACTATGCCGCGTACATGGAGATGTCGATCTCGCTGCCGTTGGGACTTCTGTTTGTCGGTGCGGTGAACAAGGACAAACGACTGCTCTACATCACGGCGGTGGCGCTGATGGGCGTCTCGCTTTTGCTGAGTCTTTCACGAGGCGGTCTTATATCCTTTCTCGCGTCGGTAGTCTTTCTGGTAATTCTTACGACCGGAACCGAGAGGAAGTCGCGGTTGGTTTTGAGGTTGGCTCTGGCGGCCCTGTTGTTTGTCGGAATCGTGGGAGGCGCGATACTGGTCGGCGGTGAAACATCCCTAACGCGCGTGGCGGAGACAGCCGCGAGCAAAGATCTAACCACGGGCCGAAGTAACATCTGGAGCGTCACGTTGAAAGTCATCACGTCGAACCTGCCGTTCGGTGCCGGACTCGGTGCTTTTGGCGTTGCATACACACCGCACGACACGATGAGTGGCCTCGAGCGTGTCGAACAATCTCATAACGACTACCTCCAGGTTCTCGCAGACGCGGGAATAGTCGGACTCGCGATCGGTGCTTTCTTTTTGTTCCTGATCTTCGTTCTCGGCAGGGAAGCGATGCGGGTTCGAAATCCCTATCGTCGCGGTATCGCTCTTGGCGCGCTATCAGGGATCTTCGCGATACTCGTTCATAGCATCTTCGATTTTGTCCTTCACGTTACCGCGGTGTCGGTGCTTTTTCTGATGCTGCTCACTCTTCTCGTTGCGAGCCGGCGTTCGTATGACGACGACATCGATGACGACATGGCACGTGAGCGAAGTCATCGACGATCCAAAGCAAAGGTATCGTCCATCACAACTGGGCGTCGGAGTTTTCCGAGATAAGTCAGTTTGTTTTAGGCGGGACGCTCTTCAGTATCGCGAATGTTTCGCGGTCGCAGCATACTCACCAGGTACCACAATATTCCGTGCGACACGTACGCGACCGACAGGATCAGAAGCACGTACTGCGAGTAAAGCCACATCAGCATACCGACCGCCGCGATCACCAGCACGAGATAAAGATTTCTTCGTCCCGTACCCACCGTCTTCATGCTTGAGTAGCGAAGTGTGCTAACCATCAGCACGCCCAGCACCGCGATCAGCAGCATGATCAGGTATGTATAGAACCTAGCGAAGCCCTCGCCGTGAGCACTCAACGGTAGTGGAGAATAGTGGACGAACGACGCAAGCAAACCGGCGGCCGGCGGGATCGGTAGCCCGACAAAATTCTTCTTATCTACTTTCGGCGTGCCTTCCTGAAGCACTCTCGGGCGAGTCGCCTGCAGATTGAATCTTGCGAGACGAAACGCTCCGCACATCAGATACATGAAGAGCAGGAACACGCCGAGTGCATGCTCCGAACTGCCTTCATTAAAAGATGCACCGATTGCCCAGCTGTAGATCAACGCGATCGGCGCGATGCCAAATGTAAGAACGTCGGCAAGTGAGTCGAACTGAACGCCGATCTCCGTCGCGGTCTTCGTCATCCTCGCGACGCGTCCGTCCAGCGTGTCGAACAAAATCGCGAGACCGATCGCGATCGCGGCGTAGTCGAAATAGCTGGACGCTAACTCCGGGTTAATGGTGACCTGTTGAAATCCGCGGATGGAGTAAAGGACGGCTAGGAATCCCATGCCGACGTTCGCCGCAGTAAACGCGGTCGGGATGACGTACAACCCTTTCTTGATTCCGCGATGAACTGTCTTCGGTTCGCTCTCCATAGTTACGGCAGCTTTGCGATGATCGTTTCACCGCCGACGACGCGGTCGCCGAGTGAAACCTGGATCTCTACTTCCCGTGGCATCAGAAGATCGGTACGCGAGCTGAACTTGATCAGTCCGAATCTTTGTCCGAGTGAAAGCTCGTCGCCCTGCTTGCTCCAACAAACGATCCGGCGTGCAACTATCCCCGCGATCTGCGTGCAAACGACGGTCATGCGTTCACCGGCTATAGTGATCGAGTTTCTCTCGTTAACAAAACTCGCGTTGTCGCTCGTTGCCGGGATCTTTTTCCCGCGAACGTAATTGACGTCGACTATCTTTCCGGCGATCGGAGCTCGGTTGACGTGGACGTCTAGTGGCGACAAAAATACGCTGACGAGTTTACCGCTTTCATTGTCCTCGATCCTCGTAACCTTACCGTCCGCTGCCGAGATTACTATGTTGTCACCCTCGGGAACGTCTCGATGCGGATCGCGAAAAAAGAACGCCATGAAGAGCGTGAGAACAACGAAAATAGCGACGAGCCACCAAAGTCCGAAGTAACCTGCTATCAGTGCGGCGATTGCCGGAATAAGAACGAAGGGGAAGCCCTCTTTGACCATAAAAACAAGTACGCCGGTCTGAAGACACTGGACTCAGCAATACCAGCAGTCAACATCCGGCGGCTGTCTTATATTACTTGAAAAGGCGGTGTTTTGAGAAACGCGAAAAAAAAAGCCCGATGCCGGTAAACATCGGGCTAAAGGAGGATTGCATGAAGAAACTTAGCTTCGTATCGGATTATCCTTTGCGTAGCTGTATGCACACCACGCGGCGATAAGGTGAACTATCCAGCCGAGAAAGCCGGCGGAGCCGATCCATGAGACCCCAGTCAGCACCAGCCAGATAATGCCTATTAGTATCCTTCCGTTATAGATCTGGCCGAGACCGGGAATCAAAAGACTTAATACACCCGCAACAATCGGTTCACGCATCGTTCAAATTACCTCCGGGGTTAATAACGAGGTCAGTTTCGAGTTTGTTGCAAGAATTTCTAACTTGAAGCAGTTCAGTGACCGCCGATGAGCTGGTGGACTATCAGGTGGATACCGAAGAAAAGAGCTACGCCTGCAAAGACTGATATCGAAACGAGCGGACGCTTACCGCCGTGGTGATTTACTTCGGGAATGAGATCGCTCGCCGCGACGTAGAGCGTCACACCGCTCGCAAGAGGAAGTGCATAAGCGATCGAAGATTCAAAGGCCGCCCCGACGGCCGCAAACACGATCACGCCAGCCAGTGTCGCACAACCGATCGCCGAAGTTGCGATAACTACTTCTCGAAAGCCTTTGCCCGCCGCTAACAGCATCGATGCGATCGTAAAACCTTCAGGAAACTTGTGTAGAAATACGGCGATGAATACGAGAAACCCGATGCGTATGTCGATCTGCGATGCCGCCGCGATCGAAACGCCGTCGAAGAATGTGTGTATAAACAGGCCGCCAACGCCTGTATAGGCGGACGACGTCGAGATAGTGTGATCCGAATGGACCTCTTCGCCAAGATGGAAGTGGGGTGCGATCGTGTGCTCAAAGAACTGCGTAAGCAGATAACCGCAAAGCAACAGGATCATCGGGATCGAAAGACTGTCGGCATCTGTACCGGCGGACTTCTGCCAAATGAGAATAGTCTTTGGCAGGATCTCGAAGAACGTGACCGCGAGCATAAACCCGGCACCCAGGGCGAGCAGGTACTTCAGGCTGTTCTTATATGTGGTATGGAGTTTTCCGGGAAAGAGGATTAGGCCGCCAAGCACGTTCGCAAGTGCGGCTAGGACACCAAACAAGATCAGTTGAACCGAGATGAATTCCATACGCGGGCACGAATTGTAAACTTTAACCTAAAGCCCCGAAAAGTGAAAAAAGACCGATTTTGCGCCCCCGCGCATTTAAACGGGTGATTAATCAAAAACGGCAAATTAAATGCTTGACAACGATTCCAGCTCGGTCGTAAGATGCATATCAGCATTTGGCGACGGGAATAACGGGTAAGAATCGCCAAAGAGAATGTAATGAAAGTGTTTAATGCTTAAGCGCTCTTTACAACCTCCAGCCCTGGATACTCAAGCGGACAATCCCAAGATGCTTTCAGGCGGAATACGAACGGACAGCTGAGAATTCTCACAGCCCCGACCAAGAAATTCTGATTGAAACAAGCCGGGAACGATCAAGTGTCGTTTGGGTATAGCTGTGTCTCCAGGTTCTTTGAACATGCCGGGAACGAAAGCCGAAAACCTGCACCGATCAGTATTACTCGACGAGACCTTGCAGATGCTCGACCCTAACCGTGGCGGCGTCTTTGTCGACGCAACACTCGGAATGGCGGGTCACTCTGAAGCGATCCTCCGGGCGAATCCCGACAATATCCTCATCGGGCTCGATCAGGACCTTGCCGCGATAGGCCTAGCAACCGAGCGACTTCAGTCGTTTGGAAAGAGATCGCACATCGTTCACTCGAGTTTTTCCCAGCTCAAGCCTGTATTAGACGAGCTCGGGTACGAAAGAGTAGACGCCATTCTGGCGGATCTTGGAGTTTCATCGCTCCAGCTTGATGACGCTAAAAGAGGCTTTAGTTTTAGGTTCGACGCTCCGCTGGATATGCGGATGGATGCATCGGCCGACATCCCGACCGCTGCTGATCTACTCGAGACACTGTCCGAAGAAGAGATCGCAAACATTATATATAGGTTCGGCGAAGAGAGATTTTCGCGACGCATCGCACGAAGGGTCATTGAAAGACGAAAGGCGGGAAACCCGGTCAGGACGACCGGGGAACTTACGGAACTGGTCGAACGGAGCGTTCGACGGAGCCCGAAGGACAAGATCCACCCCGCGACACGGACATTCCAGGCACTCAGGATCGCAGTAAACCGGGAGACCGAAGTTCTTGAGCAGTTCGTCGTCGATGCAGTTGAAAGTTTGAAAACCGAGGGAAGGCTGGCGATCATCACGTTCCATTCGCTGGAAGACCGGATCGTCAAACAAGCGTTCCAACGCTTGTCCGGCAAGTGCCAGTGCCCTCCAAAGATCCCGCAATGCATTTGCGGTGCACGGCGCGAAGTCGAGATCCTCACACGGAAGCCGATCGCACCGGGCGAAGAAGAGACAGCGGCGAATCCGCGATCGCGAAGTGCGAAACTGCGGGCCGTAAGAAAAATTTGACCCGATCATAGAGTAGTAGGAGTACCAGATGCCAAACCCAAGTGCAGTCAGAACCAGGTCGAGAGTAGCGACACCGTCGCGAGAATTATCGTGGAGCTTTGTACTCCTCGTTATTCTTTGCGCGTGCTTCGTTGCCGCCGGCTTCTTCTTCGCCGCCCGCCAGCACTTCACCGCGATGGAATACAGCATGAAGAACTCGAAGCTTCGAGATCAGATCCGAAGCCTTGAAAACGAGAAACGACGCTTGGAATTGGCAAGGGAAGTGGCGGTATCCCCGACCGCGATCCGCAAGGCGGCCCGGGGTATCGGTATGAGTGAAAGCAGCGAGCCGAGCGCGGTGCTTGCATCGGTCAAGCCGGAGCAAGAAAAGATTCAGGTCACAAAAGTTTCCGACGTAAAAAGTCCGGAACCGAAATCTGCGACGTCAGCGGCAGTCGTGCGGACTGTAATGACCGCACCGGCTCAGGCGTCGCCGACCGGCGATACGCGGAGCCGAGTGGTTGATACGCGAAAGGAGAAGAAAGAAGGACCCGCGGTGGCCGCACTACTAAAGCTCAAGTAGCGAACTATGCCTTTGCGAGCACGACAAAAGAAGGGAAACCTCAAACAGACGGCGTTCACGCGATTCATGCTGATCATTGCCGTCTTTGTTTTATGGATCGGTGGCATCAGCGCACGGCTTGTACATCTCCAGGTCAAGCAGAGCGACTGGCTGCGCGAGAGAGCGATCGCCGTTCGCACCGGTGTTTGGAACTCACGGCAGCTTCGCGGAACTATCTACGATCGCACGGGGCGTCAGCTCGCGGTGAGTGTCAGCGTCAAGACGCTCTTTGTGGACGCGACCGCGATCACCGACGTCAAGGCAACCGCAAAGAAGCTCTCGGAAGTGCTCGCTCTCAACACCGCGAAATTAACTCAACAACTCGCAGACGCAAAAGCTGAAGGGCGCAAGTTTGTCCCACTCGCGAAAGGGCTCGACTCGGAAAAGGTCGAGGAGATCAACGAAAAGCTTGAGGTGCCGAAGATCGCGAAGGCCGACACGCCGAAGTTTGAGGCGGTCCATTGGCGAGAGGAACAGACACGCGTCTATCCTTATAAAGACCTGGCGGCGCATGTGATCGGATTCTCAGATCTCGATGGAAACGGTCAGGCTGGTATCGAGCAGTCGAAGAACGACGAGCTGTATGGCGAGGTCGTCAAGAAAGTGCAGGAGCGTACTCGCCTCGGGGAAGTCTACGACGAACACGTAACAGAAGCGAAAGAGCCAAAGGATGTCGTTCTAACGCTCAGCGTGCCGATCCAGGTGGCGACGGAAGACGCTCTTCAGGCGGGCGTAAAACGGACGGGTGCTAAGTCGGGCATGGTTGTCGTGATCGACAATAAGACTGGCGACATCCTCGCGCTTGCAAACTACCCGACCTTCGATCCCGGTAATCTCGGCAGTATCACGTCAGAGAATCTCCGCGACGGTGCCATCCAGAGCATCTACTCGCCGGGTTCGGTATTCAAGCTCGTCACATATGGCAGCGCGCTTGATAAAGGTCTCATCACTCCCGAAGGAATGATCGACAGCGGGAACGGAACGATCGAAGTCGCGAAACATAAGTTCACCGACTCACACTCGATCGGTCGCGTGACATACAAGAAAGCACTCGCGCACTCGAGCAATGTTTGCGCGATCAAAACGAGCATGCGCGTCGGGAAGGAATCCTTCTACAGCTACGTGCAGAAATTCGGTTTTGGAAAGCCGACCGGTATCGAGCTTCCCGCCGAAACGGGCGGCATTGTCCGACCGGTCGAGCGATGGAACGGCGACTCGCTTGCGTCGATGTCTATCGGTTATGAAATTGGCGTGTCTGCGTTGCAAATGGCAACTGCTTTTGCGACTATTGCGAATGACGGGGTAAGAATTCAGCCGCGTATAATCAAAGAAATTCGACAATCGGATGAGACGACTGTTCCGCTTCCCGAGCCCGAACGAACTCGGATCGTTAGCGCGGAAACGGCGCGGAGTCTGCGTACGATGCTACGCGAGGTCGTTCTCGATGGAACCGGAAAGCGCGCGAAGCTCGACGGATATTCGTCTGCCGGAAAAACGGGAACAGCTTGGAAGTTCGACCCGGCTATCAAGGCGATCAATCGCGCGAAGTATGTTTCGTCGTTTATCGGTTTTGCTCCGGCGGACAATCCTGCGGTCACGATCGCGGTTGTCATGGACGAACCGAAGTTGGGCGGACGCGATGGCGGCGGATCTGCCGCACCCATATTCCAGGAGATCGCTCAAAAGATCTTGCCCGAGTTGAATATCGCACCGGATATGGAATCGACTGCACCGGTTGCCGAAGCTGACGAGGAAGATATTCCTGAAACGCCCGGAGTCGACGACGCCAAACCGTTCGACACACCGGCGACCGGTGGTCCGAAACTCAGTGACAGAGATGAAAGGCCGGCGGCTGCTATGCCCGGCAAGAACGGCAGCGGAAAGCCGGACGAAAGATTGATAAAACCGAATCCGAAAACTAAAGCGTCGGAATCCCCGACGCGTGAGCGAGAGAAACTCGCCGAGCCCGGCAAGGGACAAATAAAGAACAAGTCATCAACAGGGAAGGTGGAGTTAAGAACTTGAAGCTTGCAACGGTAATTGAATATATGAACGCTGCGGCGCCGAAGATGAATCCCGCCCTGCCGGAACGTGAGACGCGAACTTTCGCAATCGACTCACGCGACGTTCGGGCGGGCGACGTCTTTTTTGCGCTATCGCAGCCGGATTACCGCAACAACGGCTTCAACGGAGATTTCGACGACGCGACCCCATTTGTCCCGGCAGCATTCGAAAAAGGCGCGACTGCGTGCGTTGTGCGAACGGATAGATACGGAGAACATCGCGACATGCTCGAGCCGTTTGAGGATCGCTTGATCTTTGTCGACGACGCGATCAAGGCGCTGCAGGATCTCGCACACGGCGTTTATCTTGAGTGGGACAAGCCGGTCGTCGCGATCACAGGAAGTGCGGGAAAGACGACGGCGAAGGAACTCACTGCACATGTGCTTGAATCGAGCCGGCGCAAAGTGCTTCGCAATATCAAGAACTACAACAACGGTCTCGGTCATCCGCTTACTGTTTTGAATCTCGCCGCCGACGACTCGTATGCTGTCGCTGTTCTCGAGATGGGGATGTCGACGCCGATGAATGAGATCCAGCGTCTATGTCGGATCACGCCGCCGGATATCGCCGTTGAGTTGAACGTGTTACCCGTCCACGTGGAGCATCTCGGATCGATCGAGAATGTAGCAAAGGCAAAGGCCGAACTTGTCGAGGGAATGAAGGACGGCGGCACCGCGATACTGAATGCCGACGATCAGCGTGTTCTCGCGATGCGCGAGATTAGTCGAGGAAAGACTCTGACGTATGGCATCGACGCGTCGGCTGATGTCACGGCCAGCGAGATCGCCTTCGAGAATTTTGGTAACACGCGTTTTGTTTTGACGACGCCAAGTGGAAAGGCACCGGTCGAGTTTCCGCTCAACGGACGTCACAACATCATGAACGCGCTCGCAGCCTCGGCAGTCGGACACTCGTTCGGTATGAGCGCGGACGAGATCGCGTCGAGTCTTGAAAATGTCGAACCGCCGCCACAGCGTGGTGAGGTCCTGCGGTTCTCGCGCGGGTTCACCGTCATCAACGATTCGTACAATTCCAATCCGACAGCTCTTCTCTCGATGGTGCAGACGTTGGTTGACGGATCGAGCGGCGCGAAGCGTCGAATCGTTGTCGCCGGAGAGATGCTTGAGTTGGGCGACGGAGCTCACACGATCCACCGCCAGACCGGCGAGACGATCGCGCGGATGGGAGTGGACAAACTTATCGGTGTCCGCGGTCTTGGAGAAGATCTAGTGAGCGGAGCGAAAACGGAAGGACTCGCAGATGTTGAGTTCGCTGTCGACTCGGCTGCGGCCGGCGAGATTCTCGCAAAAGAGATTCGTGAAGGTGATGTTGTGTTGGTAAAAGGTTCGCGCGGTGTGCGGACCGAAAAAGTGATCGAGCGGTTATTGAAAGAATTCGAGCTGGAGGGAAAGGCGGTTTGAGCCCCGAAGTTTGGTGGATCGGACGCACATGATCGCCGCCGAATGGCGGGACTCCGAACACGATGCTTTATTACTTCCTGTATCAGATCCTGTTTCGGCAGTATGCCGGTGCGAGCGAGTCGTATTTCTACAAGGGACTGAACGTCTTTCAGTACGTCACGTTCCGGACGGCCTGGGCGACGATAACGGCGCTCCTCATCACGCTGTTCTTTGGAAAATCCGTCATCCGGAAACTCGCCGAGCTAAAGTTCGGTCAGGAGATCCGAGAAGAAGGGCCGGCGTCGCACTACGAGAAGAGAGGAACTCCGACGATGGGCGGGATCCTGATCATCAGTTCGGTCTTTATCTCGACGATACTCTGGGCTCGGCTCGACAATTTGTTTCTCTGGCTCGCACTCGGAGCGACGACACTGTTCGCCGCGGTCGGTTTCGCCGATGACTACATAAAGATCGTCAAGAAGAGAAGTCTTGGGCTCACTGGAAAGCAAAAACTTGCCGGCCAACTCATAACTGCGATCGCGATCTGGGGCGTGCTCTTTTACGTCACGAATTACTCGTGGAATCTTAGCATTCCGTTTCTCAAGGCGACCGCGGATCCGAATCCGATCACGGGTATAACTTACGTTGGACCGTTCGTCTATCTCGCCTTCATCAGTTTCGTTCTGCTTGGTTCCTCGAATGCGGTGAACTTGACCGACGGTCTCGACGGTCTTGCGACGAGCGTGACGTTTGTCGCGATGGCTGCGTTGACTGCTCTGACGTACGTGGCAAGCGATCGACGCTGGGCCGAGTATCTAGACATTACGTTCAATCCAGCATCGGCGGAGTTGACGGTCTTCTGCGGTGCGATGGTCGGGGCGAGCCTCGGGTTCCTTTGGTACAACTCGCCGCCGGCGGAAGTTTTCATGGGTGACGTCGGTTCGTTGGCGATAGGTGGAGCGCTTGGAACTGTCGCGATCCTGACGAAGCAGGAATTTCTTCTTCCGTTCATCGGTGGTGTGTTCATCCTCGAGGCGATGTCGGTGATGATGCAGGTCGGCGTGTTCAAGTTGACGAAGCGAGGCGGTCAACCCGGCCGGCGCATCTTTAAGATGACGCCGCTTCATCATCACTTCGAGATGACCGGTTGGAAGGAACCGAAGATAGTATTTAGGTTTTTGATCGTTGCGGTGTTGTTTGCACTGTTGAGTTTGTCGACGTTGAAGTTGCGTTAGGCACGAATCGCAGTACACAGGCAGTACCGCCTGCGTAAGCGGGTGGTAGAGGGACGAGATTCTGCGGGCGCGTCATGGTGGTAGGAGCCGCACCACCGGCTTACGCTGGCGGTACTGCCTATGGCCGCCGTCACTCGAACACTAGTTTATAAGTCGTGGAAATAGCGAATCGAAAATCTCTTGTCCTCGGTGCTGGTAAATCTGGTGTCGAATCTGCCATGTTCTTGGCGGATCGGGGAGCTGTCGTTGCACTTCATGATCGGAAAGCCGTCGAGGAATGGAGCCACGCGGCTCGCTCTTTGAAAGAGTCACACAATGTCGGACTTCTGGGTGGCGACATCCCGTCCTGGCTGCTTGATCAGATCGATCTCGTCGTCATTTCACCCGGCGTGCCGACGAACACGATTCCGGCGCGTTATGTCGATAGAAAAGACGGCGAGGTGATTGGTGAGGTCGAACTAGCATACCGCTTCATGAAAGGACGGATCGTGGGTATCACCGGCTCGAACGGAAAAACCACGACGACCACGCTCATTGGCGAGCTTCTCTACAATGCTGGTATCACGACCCAGGTCGGCGGAAACATCGGCACGCCGCTGCTCAGTCTCGCGACGACGACTACCGACGACACGTGGACAGTCGCCGAGCTTTCCAGTTTTCAGCTCGAGACGATAAAGGACTTCCGCGCAAACGTAGCCATATGTTTGAACGTCACGCCGAATCATCTCGATCGGTACGAGTCGTTCGCCGACTACGCTGCAGCGAAACACCGTATCTTTATGAATCAGACTGCGGACGACGTCGCAGTCCTGAGTGCTGATGATGAGATCACCTCGACGTGGGGGACCGGTCTAAAGGCGAACGTCGTTTTCTTTAGCGTCACCCGCGAGATTGAGGAAGGTTTATTCCTCCGCGGACGCGAACTTGTTTGCCGCGCTAACGGAAAGGAGAAGGTGCTAACGACGCGCGACGACATTTTCCTTCGCGGTCTTCATAACGTCGAGAACGTTCTTGCAAGTCTCGCTGCAGGTCTGGCGGCCGGAGCGGATCCGCAATCGATGCGTGAAACGATCGCGAGCTTCAAGGGAGTTCCGCATCGAATCGAGTTTGTTGCGGAGATCGATGGTGTGAAGTTCTACAACGACTCCAAGGCAACGTCAGTCGATGCGACTTCGAAAGCGTTGGAGGCCCTAAGCGAGGGCGACGGAAAAACGATCATTATCCTCGGCGGACGCGGAAAGAACGCGCCGTATGCACCTCTCATCGATCTGATC
>DATEOJ010000026.1:0-13189 GCA_035274235.1 Pyrinomonadaceae bacterium | reverse complement strand
CGGGGGGCCTAGAATAGCGGTACCAAGCCCGCGTATGCGGGCGATAGACCGCGCCGAACAATCTCCCGCACGCATTCGCGAGCTACGTTCTTACAATGCCAAACCCCCGGCTCGCGCCGGGGGCTTATGCTTTCACTCGCTACGCGAGTTGCGCCTACACTATTTGGCGGGTTCGAATCTTTGCTTTCCCCCGCCCAAGATCGCGGCAGTTCATTTCCAACTCCCTAAGGCAACTCGCACCATCCGAAACCTCCTCACACCGCCTCAGACTGCGAAGTGAAATTGAACGCCTTTACTTTGAGCGCCGGAAGGAGCGACGCGCTCGATCCACCGCCTTCGGAACTGCCGACCCGCTCCGACTTACCGATCATCTCGACGTTGCCCGGAGCAAGCATCTGCGTCACGGATTGATTGAACCGGAAATTCTTCAGCGGGTATGCGATCTTTCCGTTCTCGATCATCCAAACGCCGTCACGCGTCAGACCAGTCGAACTCGCGGTGCGAACATCGGTCCCGCGAATGTACCAGAATCGCGTCACGAGAATTCCGCGCTGCGTCGACTTGATCATCTCCTCGATCGAGGATGTAGGACCGCTTGTCTCCATGATCGTATTCACAGGTCCCGGCGTAGCTTGTTTGCTTTTCTGCTTCGCCCAAAACCGGTTGTAGACGAGATTCTCAAGGACACCATTTCGCACGAGGTAGAACTTCTCCGCCGGAATCCCGCCTTGAGCCGATTGTGAACCTGGCAGATCCGAGTTCCAAGGATCGCTGTAGACCGAGATCCGCTCGTCGAACATCTTCTCGCCGACCCGCGTCTTGCCGCCCGGAGCGGAATAAACGCTGCGGCCTTCGTCAGCGTTGCGAGCATTAAAGGTAAATCCGAGATTGCCAACAAAGTCCGCGACCGCCTGTGGTTCCAGGATCACAGTATAAGCACCCGGCTCGATGGCACGAGCACCGCCGCCGTCGAGAGCTTTTCGCACTGCCTCATGGGCGATCCGGGTCGTGTCGAGTTTGTTGACGTCGTAATGGCTTCGCAAGAAGTAGCCCGAGCTCTTACCATCGGGCGTGCGTGCACTTACTGAGAGACTGACATTCGTCGAACGCTCGAATTCGAAGTTGCCATTCTTCGTCGCAGATCCGCCCGTCTGAACTCGGGCCGAATGAAACCCGGCGCCGATCTCTTTATTTTTTTCACACTCGGTAAGTATGTCGCCGACACTCTTCGCGCGTTCGGTCAGCGAGAGATTCGCCGTCGACTCGATATAGCCGTTTACCGGCTTATAGGTCTGCTTGCCGAGCGTCGGCATGTACTCACGATCGACCGGTGCATTTCGCGCGATCTTCTCGGCCTGCTCGACCATCGCCTTCAGACTCGCGTCATCGACATCATTTGTCGACGATGCTCCGCGCTTGCCGTCGATCCACACCGTAACGTTCGCACCACGCGCGAAGCGTGTACCGCTCGTCAACAAGTCATTACCCGCAAATCGCAGATGCGAAAGCTTGTCGCTGCTGACTCCCGCACTCGCATCGGTCGCGGTGACGAATGAGAGGATCTTTTCGGTCAGTGCTTTTGTTTCTTGTTCGTTGAGAAGCATTAGTCGTGATCCTCCATTTGGCCGGCTGCCGCGGACGATGAGGTGTTGAGAACGTTGATCTGTCTGAAACGTGCAACCGGACATGCGTGCGAGACCGCGTTCGATTGTCCGGGTTCACCTTTGCCGTCGTTGAACGAACCGGGAACCTCGACCGTCGCCGCTCCACCAACACCATCACAGGCTCCCCAGAAGTCCGTCGTGCGGGATTGATACGCCACGTCGCGAAGCATCCCGACGATCTTTCCGTTTTTGATCTCCCAGAACGTCTGACCGCCAAATTGGAAATTGTAACGCTGCTGATCGATCGAATAACTTCCACGTCCCTTGATAAAGATACCTTTCTCGACACCCGAGATGAGATCTTCCTGCGTGACGTTTTCTTTCGCCGGCTCAAGCGACACGTTCGGCATGCGCGGGAAGGGAACGCTGCCCCAGCTGTCGGCGTGAAGACATCCGTACGACTTCGTTCGTCCGACAGCCTTCGCGAGATCTCGCGTCGTTTGCCAATCGACAAACACACCGTCTTTGACGAGATGCCACTTCTGTCCAGGCACCGCTTCATCGTCGTATCCGACAGTCGCGAGTCCGCGAGGCTGCGTGCGATCGGCGACGATGTTCACAAACTTCGATCCGAACTGGAGCTTGCCCGTTTTGTCCGGCGTTAGAAAACTCGTGCCGGCGTAGTTCGCTTCCCAGAGCAATGCCCGATCGAGCTCGGTAGGATGTCCGACCGACTCGTGGATCGTGAGGAACAGGTGCGACGGATGGAGCACGAGATCGTACTTGCCGGGTTCGACAGTCTTCGCCTTGAGCTTCATCACCGCGTTCTCCGCGGCTTCCTTTGCTTCGCCCTGCCAGTCGTGTTTCGACATGTACTCGTAGCCGATCGCCTGACCTTCGCGCGGTGTATTAACGGATTGGAAGTCGTTTGTCGAACGGTCGATCGCTGTGATCGTAAAACTCGGATTACCTCGAATTAGATATTGTTCGATTCGCGAGCCTTCTGAGTTGGCGAGGTACTTCTGTTCGTTCACCCACGCCATCGATGAGTTCACAAAACTCACGCCCTTGACTGCGAGTGCTGCCTCGTTGAGTGCGAGCAGGAATTGCGTCTTCTCCTCGGTCGGAACGTCGAAAGGATCCTTCTCGAACGAGCTCTTCCAACTTGTCGTGACCTTAGGCGTCGGTACCAGATCGATCTTCTTGCGTTGGAACGCGGCGTTCGCTTTTGCGATCTCGACCGCTTCAGCCGCGACTCGCTGCGCTTCGGCCGTCGTTACGATCGGACTAGCGGCGAAGCCCCAGGTTCCTTTTACGAGCACACGAACGCCAAAACCGTAGTTCTGTCCGCTCGAGACATTGAGAACCTGTCGCTCGCGCGTTTGGATTCCCTCGAGTCGATAACGATTGACACGCACGTCCGCGTAAGTCGCGCCGAGCTTCTTGGCAGTTGCCAGTGCGGCGTCGGCGATCGCGTCGCGATCAATGTCCAGGAAACTCGTGTCCATTGCGCGGGCCCCGTAGACCCACGATGGCAGCGTGACGGCACCGAGGGCTACGCCCGCGGTCTTGATAAACTCACGTCGAGAAAAAGTCATTTTCCCTCACTTGTAGAAAGTATTTTGAAAGAAGCAGGTTGCGGATAAGTTTATTGAGGGTGGCGGTTTGTGTCAAGAAATCGGTCTGTCATCGTTCGTGTCCCGACCGTTGTTGCGTCAGCGGACGACGTGGACTATTGTTGCCCTTATGTTCTGTCCGAATTGTGCGGCGCTCAACGACGCATCCCAGCATTTTTGCCGGATGTGTGGACTGAACCTAGACGCGATCGCGGCGGAACTTACAGTGCAAAACCCGTCGGAAGAAGTCGCGGCGCTGCTCAATAAGAAGAAGTGGATGGAGTTGCTCGGTAAATCCGCATTAGCCATTTCGGGTATCATCGCCCTTTGCCTCTTACTTACGATCGCGGTCTATTACAAACTCATCCTGCTGGGACCGGAGATATTATTCGGTTCTGCCGTCATAGCGCTGGTCGCCTTTCTCCTTGCGTCAATTCTCTTTTTTGCATATTCAAAGTTCTACCTAAAGATCGAAAGAGCGGTTCCTCCTACGCCCGACCGATCCGAGTTGACGGTCCCAACCAGCAAGCTTCTGGAAGACCGGCTTTTCGAACCGGCGAGCGTAACTGAACAGTCCACCGAACTGCTAACACCGGTACGGGATTCAAAGCGCTAGCTCCCCGAGATTTCTCGAGCTCCCAAAAACCTTGACTTGCCCGTCCCGGCGCGTTAGCCTACCCAACGCTAGTGTTCATGTTTGTGCCGACTTGTTCCGCACGACCGTTCACCAAATAAGTCAAATTAAATCGGCCTTTTCAAAGGAGTTCTATGCGCAAAGTAGTTGTAGTTTTTGCGTTCCCCGCGATCGTTCTTTTCTTCTCAGTCGTCACGCACGCTCAGTTGAGATCGACACCGCTCCGGAAACACGAAACCCTCGCTCCCAAAAATACTGCAGTTGTCACCCAGCTCGACCGTCAGCGAATCTTCCTTCAGAAGGTGACGTCGCGTTACGAGGCGGTCTCGATCAATGAGTTCACGCCCTACTTTTCTTACGCGTACGTCTGGAAGGCACTAAGAGAAAATCGGGACCAGTTGGCCCGTGAGGCTCGGCATTTGACGGCGGTGCAGTTTGCGGCGGTAAAGAACGGTTACGACCTGCTCGAACGCGATGTGCTGTTTCAGTTTGTCGATCAGCAGTCGGGTGTTTTCTCGTCTGAGCTCGATCTAAACGAGGTTCAGACGGTTGAAGTGGAGAAGCTGCTCCTCATTGATCTCAAGAAGAAACGATCGCTTTTATCGGCCCAGGGACTCAACGAAGTAAGCTTTGCTCAGCGCGTAATGGAACTGTCCGACGCTACTGAACGACAAATCCTGGCAATACTTTTTCCGGAACAGAGAGAACGGTTCCGTCGCCAAGTAAGCTTCAGTCGCAATCGGTTAGTGGGCTGATCGACACTTGCCCGCACAAATGGAGAAGGCGCCGCATCGGGATGCGGCGCCTTTTTTGTCGTTGTTGTCAGCCTAAACCGACGGGTTACGAAGAACATCGGCGAGTGCCTTGATGCGAGCACCATCGGCGCCGTTCTTTGCGGCCGCGGCCGTGTCCAACGCAGATGCCTGCTTCTTTAGCTTCTTGAGGTCACCCTTCGACGTCCCGGCTTTGTCGATCGCCGCTCGAAGGGAACTGATCTGCTCAGACGAGAGTCCATTCGAACGCTCGAGCTGATCGAGATAGGCCTTGGCGACAACGAGCTTGTTCGGCCACAAGAGTCGCTCCTGTGTCTGAACGTTGAGCTGCGCTTGATGGACTGTTTTAGCAGCGTCGATCTCGTTCTGAGTCAGATGATCGGACGGCGTCAGTTCGAAAATATCGAGACCGCGTGCGATCTCCGATCCGTAGATGCGACCGTTGTACCAGTAGGCCGACCAGTGTCCGCCCATGACGATCATGTTCGGATCGATCGGACCACGATCGAAGTAAGCGATCTCGATCGGCTTACTCGGATCCGTGAAATCCATGACAGAGATTCCACCCTGATACCAAGCCTGAACCTTAATGTCGCGACCGGGAACCGGAACAAGCGAACCGTTGTGAGCGACACAGTTCTCACTGTTGCTCTGGGCCGCCGGCAGTTTGTAGTAGTTGCCGAACGTCAGCTTGTTGTTTGCCAAACTAAAGATCGCGTCAGCACCCCAAACGTTCGGGTCGGTCTCGCGACAACGTGCCCCCATTCCGCCGCCCCATTCGTCTGTGAAGACGACCTTCTTTCCATCATTCGAGAATGATGCCGAGTGCCAGTAGGCATAATTCGGATCGTTGACGGCGTCGACACGCTTTGGATTCGCCGGGTCGCGGATATCGAGAAGGATCCCGTTACCGGAGCAAGCACCGGCAGCAAGTCCGATCTCCGGATAGACGGTGATGTCGTGGCACTGATCGGTGTCAGCAGGACGTCCGCTACCGTGCGTCGCCGCGCTGGCGAGACCGTTATACGCACCGGTCGTCGGGTTGATAAACACACGCGGACTCGACACTACCTTCGAATCCTGCGGCGCCGCGAGCGGCACCTTGATCACTTCGATACGGAACAAAGCAGTGTTCGCATCCTTATCGGGAGTTCCGCCCGAACAACCGGTAAGCTCTTCGTTCTGACGAACGAACGAGGTACCCGAAACATAGATGTAGACGTTGTTCTTGTCTTTCGGATCGACGACGAGGGTATGCGTGTGTGAACCGCGGCAGGTCTGGACTGCCGCAACCTGCTTCGGTTTGCGAATGTCGCTGATGTCAAAAATACGTACGCCGCGGAAGCGGTCCTTCTGCGCCGACGGGGCTCCAGGATTCTGACCGGCAACATGCGGGTCAGCGGGGAAGCCTTGGTCACCACAATCGACTCTACCGTTCGGCATCTCGACCGACATGAACAGAAGGTTCTTGTAAACCGACGGATCGCCTTGTCCACCCGGACAAACCATCGAAGCAATGACCTTTGCGTTCGTCGGATCAGAGATGTCGTAGATGCTCATCCCGTAAAAATTACCCATGAAGATGTGATCGCCTTGGAATGCGAGATCAGAATTCGCGAACGCAAGTTGCGCAAGCATCAACTGAAACGGCTTCGGCATCTGCCCCGGATCGTTGACTCCGATACTGGCAAGCATCTTCTTTACTTTGGGATCGTCGGTATTATCGGTCCCAAGTTGGAAGGCGTCGGGCTTCTTGATGAGTCCGACGTGCTTCATACCGGAAGCGATCTCACCGGCATCGTAAAGACCCGGCGATAACTTCGCACGCGGGTCGTTTGCGTCCGAACCCTTCATTCCCGGCGGCAGCGGTTTTGGCGCGTCCTGCGCCAATGCCACGGCTGCGAGGAAGAAGGTGGCAGTCAATAAAAATAAGGCGATGGTGTGTACTCGTTTGATCATGGTGTGTGTTTACGGTTTTTTATCCAACAAAGTTTGCATGCTTCGGATCTCGGCTCGCTGGCCGGTATCAACGTCCGATGCAAAATTAAAAAGCTCGCCGTCCTGTCCGGTACCGGGGGCCTTAAAAAGCTCGTCTACCATTACCAGCGCGCCATTGTGGTGCTGGATCATGCCGTTAAGAAACAATCTATCGAACTCTGAGTCCTTCGCGTTTCGCAGCCGGTCCATCTGGGCTTTCGTGAGCATGCCGGGCATAAGGTGTTCGACGGCGTCCGGTGTTCCGTGCGCCATGTGTCCGGCGTGTTCACTCTTCGCCGGACTCGCGGCCATCGTCATATGGTCAGGCTCACCTCTCATGTCGAGCCAGCGTTTCATGAACTTGATCTCGTCGGTTTGGGACTGTGCGATCTTCGAACCGATAAGTCGGACGTCTTTGTTCTTCGTCCGATCCTCGATGAGATCGACCATCTCAACGGCCTGTGCGTGGTGATGGATCATGCCCTGCATAAACTCGACATCCTTTCCCGAGACGGGCGGAAGCTTGCCCCGCGTCGTCGAAGGAAGCGTTTTTGTCGCCTGTCCCGGTGCACCGGGCTGAATGACGACAGGCTCCTGTGCGGAAGCGTTAAGTGCAAAACAAACAAGCAGGAGCGTGGTGAGAATGAGACAAAAGCGAAACAACTTCATCGGATTTGAGTGATAGAGCTGAGGTCAACTTATCACAAAATAGGATGCGGGAACTAACGCCCGCTCTCCGCTTGAAATTCCGTTCGATCGCCTCTCACCGGTTCGAAGATTTCGATTGATTGTCTGATCTGGCTTTCCTCTTTCAGAGATGACGCGCTGGATGCCCAAGAAAATAATGAAAAAGGTGTCTTGCCGAATCGGCAAAACACCTTTTCCTTTCTTAGAATTCCGGCTCATGGAGCGGAAATCCCTTTTATTCGGCAATGAAGTTCTGATCCGTAACCGAATCCACAACGTTCACAACTCGCGAAGGTTGTGAAAATTGATACTTCAGATGCGATACCGAAAGAACGTACGTTCCCCCTGCGGGCACATCGTCGAATTGGTAAAATCCGAACGAATTGGTCGTCACAGTTCGAACCTGCCCGGCAGCGTTCGTCAGCGAGACCGTCACTCTGTAAAGACCTTGTCCGGCGGAGGTCATAACGCGTCCCGAAACCGAAACGCCGGCGGCAGTCGGCACCAGAACATTAATAATTCCCGTGCGAGTCACCGACTGACCATCGGGATTGATAATCGTCAGATCGCGAGCCCCGGCGGCCGCTCCGAGCGTGTTCAAATTCAGCGTTATCGACGTCGGACTATTGTACGTAACGCTGTTGACCGTCACATTCGCTCCGCCGACTGAAGCTGAAATGTGGGTAAACGGTAGCGCAGGTGCGGCAAGATTCGGGCCCGGATCGAAAAATCCAGAACCGCTGACCGAGCTGCCCGTGATCGTCACGGTCGTCGACGCCTGGCCACTCGCCACATTATAAAGGCCTGAGTTCGGTCCGTTGGCGATCGACGCCGGCGGCGGCGCCGAAAGCTTGGCAACCCGAACGGCGTAAGAGTTTGTCGCCTGGCAGAATTGGCCGATCGTCCACAGCGTCATATCGTCCAGCGGATCGACGCTGGTGAAAGAATAATCGCCCCAGCGACGACCGGCCGCGCCGCCTGGATCGGCGGGTGGATTATACGCGGTTGTCGAAGTCGTGTAACCGGCGAGCGAGCCGGGCGACCCCTGCATCGTGCCTAAGGTATCGCCTGACAAACGTCCGATCGTAAAGGCGTCGATGAAGAAAGGCGTGCCAGCAGTGCTCGCGCCGATTGCGGCGTGTCCTTGCCCGGAAACTGCGATGCTCGGAATCCAGTATTGACGGGCCGCCGCCAGTGTTGCGGCAGTGTCGTAAACCGTTCCCGATTGAACAAGCCCCGGCGTGCCGTTCAAATTTTGTATCTCATACCAGCGAATCGCATTTCGCGCCGCAGCAGCAGTATTGGCGACGCCAGCAGCGCTCACACGAAAATTGTGCGACGTCCACAAGCGTCCGTTTCTCATCACTGCCGCGTAAAGTCTGTCATCAAGAGAATCGAGCCCGCCGTTGAGTCCGCCCGTGTTGCCAGAATGAGTGACTCGATTGGGGAATGTAGTGGTCGGAACTGTCAGCGAAATGTTGCCGGACATCGTCGGCGACGAGACGGTGTTTGAAGGATTCGTCACACGGCGAATCATCAGCGTACTAAATGTCGCATTATCCACGCCGATAAAATATCCGAGAGCCGTCGGTCCGGTGTTGGTCGGGTCCGAATTATCGACGCCGCGCGGAGCGAACGGACCGGCTGAGGCAACCAGAAGATTGGCGAAGCGCCAAGAAATGATCGGACCGGCGCCCAAAATCGGAGCTTTCGGAACCACCCAGGCATCGGTGCTGATAAACGCTCCGGCAGCGCTGAACTCATTACAACCGATGTAGAGCGCATTTGCGTCGATTCCTAACGAAGGATAATCGCAGAAATTGATCGGATCGTTCTGATATTGGAACAGCGTCCAAACCGTGCCGCCCGTCAGCGCCGCGCTGCTTGCGGCGTCGGAAACGGCAAATAAAATCCGGTTTCCAGCCGTTGTCGTACAGGTCGCGTTCGTGCAGGGCACATCAATGATCGTCATGATCCAACGTCCCGTTAGACGATCGTAGCGAACGTTCGGGTCGGACGTGAAGTTCAAAACTACCGAGCCTGCAACCGGTGTCATGACGGACGCGAAAAAGACGTCAGGGTCGACGTTCAAGACACCGTCCGCGACTCCCGCTTTAGTAAAGCTGCGGATTCGTCCGTTGAGGAATGTGACGAACTGCGAAGGACCAACCGCGCCCATCGTATCGGGGGGAAAGGCTCCCGTGTCGGCCAGTGTCGCTCCCGTAAATTGTAACGCGACCGGTTGCGGCGCGAATTGCTCCGAGGATTGCAAAAGCTTGCTTCTTCGCAGTTCCGCCTGACTCGGGATTGGAAATTGCGAAATGGCGGGAGCATTCGGATTTTGCGGCAAACGCGATCGATCCGGCCCTTCCTTTTCAGGCCCAATCCCTTTTTCCCAGAGCATCTGGCGGGTCGTTTTTTCACCTTCCCGCAACGACTGCTGCGCCATGATCTCGGCGGAGGATTTATAAACCGGATCGCTAGCGATCACTTTCTCGCCGATGATCTCGCCTTTTGAATTTAACAGCGGCTTCTTAACACCCGTTTTTGTGGTGCTTTCAAGCCGGCGCATTTTTTCGCGTTCAAGCTCGCGCTCACGCTCGAGTTTTTCACGCTCCGAAAGTTTTGCGGTCGTTTTTTTCCGAACGCCCGAAACTTTTGACTGAGCAGATGCAGGGATAGTTGTTGCCCAGAACAGAACGGCGATTAAGCCGTAGGACAGTAATCGGATAGATACCTTCATTTTTTGAATCCCTCTAGGTGTGTAGTCAGAATCTATAAGACGATGAGGTCCAGTACGACAGCTGCGCTAGCTCACGAACTTGAAAGAACATAAAAAGAATCACCGCGATCAGGGCAACTAGAACGATGAGAATATTACGCCCGGTGGTGTCCCAACGCCGCGTTTCTATCCAGCCGGACTGCGCGGATAAAAGGAAGATCGCGAGGAGCATGCTTCCAAACGGCACAAACCGAACGAACGCGAACCATTGACTCAAGCCGGTATTCCGGAGTCTTAACACGTCCAATACCAGGCCCAGAATCATTAGCGGCAGACCCAAGATCTCCATGACTCCGCTCTCGGGTCCAAAGACCATGATCGCGATCGTCACAACTACGAACATCCCAACGTGAGCCAAGAAGTAATACAGGCGATCGACACCCGGATAGTCGTGAATGGATTCAGATTCGCTCATTGATCGAACAAATACTATCACGGTGTTCCACCACTCGGAAGGGTTCGACACCCACGTCAGAATTTCAAACCCGTGACAAGAAACGCGTCATGAAGCCAGCTGCCCCGAACCGTCGCGATCGACCTGCCGTCCGGACCGTGGAGAACTTGTTCGAGTGGTTCGTATCCGAGTTTTGCGATAAGCGAGTGCTTGTCCAAACGCAAGTCGAGGTTCCAAACTTCGTACTCGCCCGACCTCTTTATTACGTACGTAAGCGACTTGCTATCATCTGACCATTCCAATTGAACCGGCTCCAAGGTTTTGTCTCCAACGCCGATCAACCGGATCGGCTCCTTTCCGGTCATATCCTGAATACTGATAGTTAACTCACCACGTTCCTTACCGTCGCGGACAAACGAGGCAACCAGGTATCCGTCGCGTGAGAACTCATGGTCGAACCCCGTTATCTCCGGTAGAACGGATTCCACTCCTGTTGCCACATCTATCTTTTTTAGCGCCCGCGTAATGTCGGCCGTGTAGTAGATCACACCGCCGTCCGCCGCGACGAACGCCGTGCGCCCACCCTCGGTCTGAGTAACCTGCCTCTGATCGCTACCATCAATATTCATCCTCCAAACTTGGTAATTCCCAGTTCGATTCGAAGTGAAGACAATAGTTCGACCGTCAGCCGTAACGAGAGGAGCGACGTCCCACGAGGGGTCGCTTGTAAGTTGACGCTTGTTTGTTCCATCCGCATCAATGATCCAGATGTCCTGATCGTTTGATTGGAAAACAATCTTCCCGTCAGGTGCGAAGGTGCAGTTCTTACCAGGGGAGACTATCCGCCGCTTGCTCGGATCCAACACAGCCTCAAGGTAAATCGTGAAGTTGTTGTCTACCTTCGTAACTACCAAACGTCGCGCATCAGCGTCCAGACTAAGCTCCGAAAAGTTCCCGTCATCACGCGTGAGTTGCGTGACCGAACCGTCCGTCAGCGAGGCTTTCCATATGCTGAATCTTTGCTCCGAGTGCGGGCGCGCCGTGAAAAGAAATTCGTCCCCGCCGGGAAGCCATTCAATCGATTTAATATTGAAGAACTTTTCGGAGTTGACGGGCCTTTCCATCCCTGTCTCTACATCGACTTGAAAAAGCTGAAACTCATCCGAGCCGGTTCGGGATTGCCCGACCGCGAACACGATCACACGACCGTCGGCGGAGAACTTGCTATCGCCAATGCGAATAGGCTGCGGGCGAGTGACAAGCCGGCGTTCGTTTTCTCCGTTGGTGTCCGCAACGAAGAGCGAACAATAATCATTCGCGGAGTACTCGCAGCGAACGAATGAGATCTTCTTATCGTCCGGCGAAATGCCCATCCAACCCTGAGTGTTTTCGAAAAGCCTCGCCGGTACTCCACCGAATACGTTTACGCGGTAAATATCGAGCTTCTTCTCGCCGCGCGAGACAAAGAGGGAATTGCTGTCACGCGAAAAGACGAGGCCGCCGTAAAGGAGTTCGGAGGGCGGAAGTATTTGTATGTTCTCGGCGGTTGATATCTGTTGGAGCCAAACGCTCCACTTGCCGTTGCCGGTCTGATCGGTATAAGCGAGCAGTTTTCCGTTCGGCGAGATCGCTGACTGAACAGCATTTCCCGTAGCCGACAGTCGCTCTGCCTTAAATGGCTCGGTAAGAATTCGAGCAGAGGCGGTCTGAATCACGTTTCGGCCCAACAAAAGCCATGCGACGACGACGATCAGTATCGCAGCTATGGCGCTCGCCGATATCAGCAACGTGCCTCGTCGAGAGAGAGTGCCGGAGAGTTCGAAGTCCGCTTTGGTTTCTCGTTGCGAATCAGCGTGCGTAGATACGTGCGCGATAAATCTGTAACCCTTTCGCGGGACCGTTTCGATATAGCTCGGCGTCTTCGCGTCATCGCCCAAGACCTTTCGCAGCAGCTGCGCCGTGAACGCAAGATTACCGTCCTCGACGATACTGTCCGACCAGATCTCAGAGATCAACTTCTCTTTCTCAACGACCACTCCATGATGCTCGACGAGTATCGAGAGCAGCTGAAACGCTTTAGGGGTTATCGGGACCGGCCTGCCGTGTCTCAGCAAAACTGTCTCGCCTATATCGAGAGTGAAGTCTTTGAAGGCGTACAAATTGTTGGTGTCAGATGACATGCCCCCTCAAATGAATTTCAAATCCAAATCAAATCCGATTCAAAGGACTTCAATTATGGCCTTGCAGTAGTTTTTCTTCAACGGGATGACACAGTCATTGGATTCACGATTGAACGATAAGCACTCCGGGTTGATCAGTGCAGTGGTCGTAGCCCTCGCCTCGGTCTGGGTCTTCGCAACATGCCAGACCACGTCGGATCCAGGGCATCGAACGATCGCCGCCGGAACGCTTGTCGATAAGTACAGCGTCTCGGTTGACTCGGCACGCCACGAATTCGACAGCAACGATCTTGTGGTCGAAGGGTATGTCCTGAATGTCGTCAGCATGCCAAAGAATGACGATGGTGAGGGAATGGTCTTGCTAGGTGGGGAACGAAGCAGTGCTAAAGGCGTGCAGTGTTGGTTCACGCGATATGAGTCGGCGGAGTTCGTTGAGGTAACTCCCGGGAGTTTTATCACGGTCAAGGGGACATTCAACGGAGAGGCGGGTCCGGCACTGAAGTTTTGTAAGCTTTTTAAGAGACCCGCGCGGAACGATACAC
>DATEOJ010000025.1:0-23597 GCA_035274235.1 Pyrinomonadaceae bacterium | reverse complement strand
ATCCGCCCCGAAGTTTCCTTCGCGCGAATTCGTGTGTTTTTTGGAAATGATTACTAAGCGGCCGTCTCGAACAGGGCGAGGATCTGCTTGCCTTCACCCGAGCGGGGGTCGATAGTGCGGATATGCTTCTGACCCTGCATTTCCCAAATGGCCGTAACTACGCCTTCCTTCTCGACGGCCTGATAATGGACGTCTTCGGTCTCGGGCGTGGCCTGCTCGGCCGCTTGTACTGCTTCTTCTGACATCAAAAAATAGGTCTCCCTTAAAGTTACTTTTATTCGCCCTTTTGTTTCTCGGCGATCGTTATTGTTGGTTTTGCATCGGCAGTCTCTCCACTTTGCTTCTCCGCGATGGTGATCGTCGGTTTGGCTTCCGTTTCGGGCGCGTCTGCTGTGTTGTCGTTTTCGTCCGGCATGTCTACTTCCTCCTGATCACTACTCAGCGATGGTGATCGTCAGTTTGTACTTTCCGTTATAAATAACGAACGTGTTCGGGTCATCACCAGGGCTGATCGGCGGCTGCTCGAGAAGCTCGTTTACTTCCGCGATCGTGATAGTTACCCGTTTTCCGCCTTCACCATCTACGATGGCTTCACTTTCTGGCATAGGGATATCCTCCGTTGGGCACAAAGACTAAACAAAACCGTAAGCAAGGGTTAGATTCTACACGCCAGAACCGAATCTTGTCGAGTAGTTTGCTCCCGATGCCGGGAGAACGCGAAAAAGATTTGCCCGGGAAACACGCGAAAGACGCGAAAAACTGAGACAGTGCCAGTTTTCGCGTCTTTTCGCGTATTTCGCGGGCAAAGTTTCCTAGCTCACTTTCCGCTTGGGATGGAGCTCATAGAACCAGAAATCGTTGTTCGGCTGGTCGATCTTCATCTCGTCGGTCTTGCCGTTCTTGTCGATCGTGAATGTCACGAACCCACGCGGGAAGTTGTACGAGACGGACGGGCGCCACTTTATTTCGAACGTGTCGTAGTGCCACTGTGCGAGATCGGCGACGAAGTTTGGCGATGCGCTGAACCGCATGACTAGCTTCCCGTTCTCCTCAGCGATGATCACATCGCCATACATCTGGTCCGTGTACGTTCCTGCGTAATCTGCGATGGCGAGCGACGGCTTGGTGTTTGTCGCACGAGCGGCGTCCTGTTTACGACGTTCTTCATCGGCGTCCGCCTTGTCGCGTCTTGTCTGTTCAGCTGCCTCGGCGTTCCAGTCACGCTTGCGCGCGTCTACGAGGACATCGACGATCTTGTTCATCATCACCCGGAATCCAGGCGACTCGCTGTTCGTCAGCACGACAAAGCCGGCCTTCTCCTCCGGAATAAGCACGGTGTACGAAAGCATCCCATCGAGACCGCCGCTGTGATTTATTATTTTCCGACCGTGATAGTCGTACGTGAACCAGCCCATGCCAACGGCACTGAAATGCTGCGTCGGGTTTGTCTCCGCAGTTCGCTGAGAGACGGGCCGTGCGAGATACGCTTGATGCATCTGCCACGACTGAGCTTCGCTGAAGATCTGCTTACCTTCAAACTTGCCTTTGCCGAGCTGTGTCCGGACCCATTTCGCGAGATCGCTTACCGACGAATTCAGCGCTACCGCGCCGTATGCACTATTAACGTTCCCATGCGGCAGTGGGCGCAATTTCCCGCCCGATTCGTTGTGAGGGATCGCGGCGTTCTCACCGAGATTGCCGAAACCGCAGGTCGTATGACTCATTCCAAGCGGCGTTAGTATCCGTTCAGTAACGAAAGCGCACCACGGTTTGCCCGACACCCGCTCGATCACTTTACCGGCCGCTATGAACATCAGGTTTTGATAGCCATACCGCGTCCTGAAACTCGACACCGGCTTCAAGTAGCGAACGCGGCGCAGGACTTCGTCGGTCGAGTAGGTCGTTTCGTACCACAGCAGATCGCCGCTGAACGTGTCGAGCCCGACGCGATGGGTGACGAGATCGCGAATCGTGAGTTCGTTTGTTACCCACGGATCGTACATCTGAAATTCGGGAAGATACTTCGAGACCTTGTCGTCCCATGTGAGCTTCTTTTCGTCGACGAGCATCGCGAGGCTTGCGGTCGTGAACGCTTTTGAGTTCGACGCGATCGCGAAAAGCGTGTTCTCGTTGACGGGTTCGTTCTTTCCCAGCTCGCGGGTGCCGTACCCCTTCGCGAGGACGATCTTGTCATCCTTAACGACGGCGATCGCCATCCCCGGTCCGCCGTGTGTATCGATCACGCTATTGGCGTAAGCGTCGATCTCTTTCAGCTTGTCGTCAAGCGACTGCTGCGAGTAAACGATGAGTTGGCAGAGGAGGATGAATACAAAGAGAGCGGTAGTTTTCTTCATGAGTTGGTTTCTGTGATGTCTGCGACCCGGATACTACGGATCAACGATCGATTATGTTTATCTGCGGTGATCCGTATGCGGGCAGTACCGCCCGCGTGAGCGGGTGGTCGAACCGTAACACAAAGAGAGTGACTCGTCCCCTGCGCTCAACCACCCGCTCACGGAGGCGGTACTGCCTGTCAACCAGTCACGGCCGAACCGCTGCCCGCGTGCGAGCTACTTCGTAACCCGAAACAATCTCCACTCGCCATCGAGACCTTCGAATACTTCCATCCCGTGCTCTTCGAATCGGAGTCCAGATCCGGCGACGAGGTCTTTCACGGTTCTCGAGACTAGGATCTCGCCAAGCTTCGCACCCTCCGCGATCCGCGACGCGAGGTCGACGGCGAATCCGCTATAAACGTCTCCGACGCGATCACATTCGCCCGTGTGTATTCCGGTCCGGACCGGGACCTCGAGACGTGAAGCCGCGTCGACGATCGCTTTCGCGCATCGAATCGCGCGTGCCGGACCATCGAACGTAGCGAGCATCTTGCCGTTGCCGTACGCAACCTCGCGTCCGCGGAATAGTTGGAGCTGTTCGCGGATAAACTCGCGAGTTCTTTCTCGCAATTCCGGACGACTGCGAAACGCGTCGACATCATCCAGTTGCACGCTCATCACTGTCGCCAGCACGCGATCGTAATCCGATGCCGCATGCATTCCCTGCACGAACTTTTCGATCTCGTCGAGGATCTCGTCCTGATTGCCGACGAACGGCAGGTGATCGTCGCCCGACAACTCAACGTAACGGCTCGCGGGAATCTTCGACGCCACGTAGCGGCCTTCTTCAACTTTCAAACACATATCGCCGGAGCGATGGATAACGAGCGTCGGAACATTTATAGATGGCAGAACATTCCGAACGTCGATCTCTGCATTCATCGTCGTCAACGCGACTGCGGCACCCGGACTTGCACCCATTCGAAGATACGTTGCCCACCAGTCGCGAAACTCCGGATCGCGCGCCATCGACGGCGCCCGCTCTTCGATCCCGACCGGCTTCCCCCAATCGCGTTGCACGACGTCGATAAACGCCGCACGCTGTTCAGCGTTCGGTGCCCACGGGTAGTCGTCGTCGTCGCGGATACGTTTTGCATAGGTACCGATCATGATCAGTCCGGATGTTCGTTCCGGATACGTCGCCGCGAATAGCGAACACATCGGACCTCCCTCCGAAACCCCGATCAACACCGCGCGTTTTGACCCGACGGCTTCCATCACCGCGTGAACGTCTTCCATTCGTTGCTCGAGCGTCGGGAGTTCACCGATCGGAACTCGGTCCGAAAGACCGGTACCGCGTTTGTCGAAAAGTATGAGTCGCGAGAACGAAGCGAGACGATCGAGGAACGACGCAAAGAGATGATGCTTCCAAAAAAATTCGAGATGCGAGACCCATCCCATCACAAAGACGATATCGATGTCGCCTTCGCCGATCACCTGATAAGCGATGTTGACGTCGCCGTTCTGGACGTAATGCGTCTCAGGTATGAACCGCGGCAGCTCAGCTGCTTCGACCTTAGGGCTGAGTCGAGGTTGACCACCAAGCTCCTCGGTTTGATCGCCGTCGGTGATATATATCCGGGCCGACGTTCGTTGAATAACTTCCTGGTCGGTAGGCGACTGCGATTCAACCGGAGCAACGAATCTGTATCCGAACTTCGGCACCGTTTCAATAAAGCGATGGTCGCGAGTTTCGCCGAGCGTCTTTCGCAGCGACGAGATGTTTTGCGCGAGATTGTTCTCCTCGACGAAACTGCCTTCCCAGATCGCCGACATCATCCGCTCCTTGCTCAGTACACGACCGGCGTTGTCGACGAGCATAAGCAGCGTGTCGAATACCTTCGGCGGTAACTGGATCGGCCGCGTGCCGTCGAGTAGCGTTCGCTCGTCCGCGTCTAGTGTGAACTGTTCGAAATAGAAGGTTTTACCGGAACTCTGTTCCATGCGCTGTGAAAGTCTATCCCAAAACGAATCGTCGGAGAACTCAAGCCGCTAACTTATCGGTCTCATGAGAAAACTCGTGATTTGACGTCACGCGTAGGACAGGCATTCCTGCCTGTCCTCGTTTACTACGAGAGTTATTGTGTTTAGGAGGACAGGCAGGAATGCCTGTCCTACGCCTGTCGCTCAATGCGTGAGCTGCTCGCGAAATCTCATATAACAAAGGAATCGACGACCAGCTTCGATAGCTTTGCCGTCTTCAGAACTTATTCATAAAAAACTCACTTATTTCTAATTACTTCCCAATCGGTTCAGGACGATGATGATGCTGCACGAGGGAACGGTAGGCCCGTGCGAGAGGCGGTCGGTAAACGAGGTGAACGTGGACGGTCGAACGACAAGGGAGATAGTGATCGAGGTCGAGCGGATCCAGCTCGTCAGAAAGCGTGCGAGAACAAACTTACATTATTGCGAAACGTGCAAAGCGGTATCAGATTTTGTTCGCCTTTCCGACGCTGCCCGGTTGTTCGAGATCAAACGCGATCGCCTCTTCGCTTTCATTCAAGACAACGGGTGCCATTTTATCGATGCCGAACAAGGCGAGAGACAGATATGCCTAACCTCGCTTCTCGAGCGGATGCGAACCATCAATTGCGGGAACAGACTGGGCGGGGCGACAAACCTAAATTTTGGGAGTTAGTAATGAGCGGTGCAGTTTCAGCTCGCGCTATTAATAAGGAGAAATATCATGAAAAAACTTTTCGAGAAGACAATAGTTAATATTCTTGTCCTGACCATCTTCATAAGCGCGGTTGCCGCAGCACCCGTCGTTCGCCAGGGGAGCGGAGCGAACGCTGCCGCCTTGCAGCCGATCGTCGATCTGTTTCGAGCGGATCTCGGCGGTGCAAATAACGGCGTCGGCGGATCGTTCAGGACGGGTCGTCGCGAGATCAACTGGGACGGTGTGCCGGACGCCTTCTCTGAACCGAATAATTTTCCAGTAGATTTTTTCAACGTAAACAGCCCTCGTGGAGTGATCTTCAACGCCATCGAGAACGAGACCGGTGCTGCACTTAACCAGTTTGCTGTTAGCGCGACTACCGCGTCCGGAGTGCCGGTTCGCTTCGGCAACATCAACGCCAGCTATTCGACAATATTTACGACGTTCAGTGCCCAGCGATTGTTCACGGTCCGGAATACCACCATCATGGAGGTCAACTTTGTAATTCCCGGCACCGACATTCCGGCGACCGTTTCAGGTTTCGGGGTGGTCTTCACGGACGTTGATTCTTCGACCGGCGGTAACCGAAGCCTGATCCGCTGCTACGGACCCAGCGGCCGCCAGTTGTCCGCCGCTTCGGCAGCGGTACTGGATAACGGGTTGTCGTTCGTCGGGATCTCGTTTAATGCGGGTGAGCGTATATCGCGTGTCGTCATTGAAAGTGGAAACAGTCCACTCTCCGGCTCGAACAATGATGGTGTGAACGGTGTCGACGTGGTCGCGATGGACGACTTTATCTATGGCGAGCCACGTTCAACGCAATTCCATGCCGGAGACTTCGACGGTGATGGCTTTACGGATCCAAACGTTTTTAGACCCAGCACCGGAACCTGGTTCACTCTCAATAGCGGGAGCAATACTGTAACCATCGCCCCGTGGGGTCAGAACGGTGATATCCCGGTCGACGGCGACTTCGACGGCGACGGTCTTGCGGACCAGACGATCTTCCGACCTTCCGACGGATCGTGGTGGGTCAACCGAAGCAGTGGCTTACCTGTACTCATAAGAGTATTCGGCGCGGCCGGAGACAGGCCTGTTGCCGGTGACTACGATAAGGATGGCAAAACCGACATCGCGGTCTGGCGTCCGTCGAACGGAAACATGTTCGTCCACCGAAGCAGCGACGGCTTTACGTCGTTCTTCTCGTTCCCATGGGGACAACCGGGCGACATCCCGTCGATGGGAGCGGCGGACTAAACTTTCACGATCCCTCCAAACTAAAGGCGGCTCCATAATGGGGCCGCCATTTTTTGTATTTCGGATTTGGGATTGCGGATTGCGGATTTTGTGACCGATGAGTTTCGAAATTAACAAATGGTGGGGTGGGACGTATATCCAATGGACGAATCCAAATCCCAAATCCCAGTCCAATCCCAAATCCGCAATCCAAAATCCAAAATCCAAAATCCAAAATAGAAAGTGGTATCCTTCTCGGTAAATGTCACCGATCGAGACAACTCTCCTTCTTCTTGTCGTTGCGATTGTTCTTTTTGCAACCGAGAAGATCCCTGTTGACGTGGTCGGCATTGTCCTCGTGATCGGGCTCGTTCTTACCCAGGTACTTACGATTCAAGAGGGAGTCGCCGGTTTCGGAAACGAGGTGATCATCACGATCGGCGGATTGTTTATTTTGGTCGGTGGACTGATCAAGACAGGTCTTGTCGATTTGATCGGACGACGCATGCACCGCCTCGCCGGAGGTAACGAGTTTTTTCTAACGGCATTGATCATGGTCGCGGCGGCGCTCTCCGCGTCAGTGCTGAAAAACACGACGACGACCGCGATGTTTCTGCCCGTCATCATCGGTCTCGCCGCGAAGGCAAGGATCGCACCGTCGAAGCTCCTAATGCCGCTCGCGTTCGGGGCGATTCTCGGCGGCAGTTGCACGCTGATCGGAACATCGACCAACCTCGCGGTAAGCGGCGCGATCACGCGTTATGGTCAGGAGCCATTCTCGATGTTTGAGCTCACTTCCGTGGGCATAGTGACATTCTCTTCCGGACTTCTCTATATGATGCTGATCGGGCGCCGTATGCTTCCGAACCGAGGCGGGGAAGATTCACTAACCGATCAGTACCACATCCGCGAATACATTTCAGAGGTGCTTGTCCTGCCTAACTCCGCACTTGTCGGAAAGACGCTTGGCGAAGCGAAACTCAGCGCCGATCTCGATCTCCAGATCCTCGGGATAGCGCGAAGCGGCGAGACGATCGCATCGCCGAATCCGCATGAAAGAATTCAGCGACGCGACTCACTTCTTGTCGAAGGAACTATCGAGGACATTCTCCGAGTGAATGAAGAGATCGGTCTCGAGATCAAACCCGATTTCATGCTTCACGACGCAATGCTCGAGAGCGGTAAGGTTGAGCTGTTTGAATTGATGGTGATGCGGGATTCGTCGTTGGTCGGTCAGACGCTCAAGAGCGTTCGCTTTCGTCAGACGTACGACCTTACGGTGCTGGCGGTCAATCGTCACGGGGAAACATTCATCAATAAACTTAGCAGCGTCGTGATGAGATTCGGCGATGTGCTGCTTGTACAGGGACGACGCGACGTCGTGGAGCCGCTCGTTGTCGACGGTGAGATGCTTCTACTCGAAGAGGTCTCGGCAACGAGTATGCGAGTCGACAAGCGCCGTTGGGCGATCGCTGCCTTCGTTCTATTTCTTACCCTTTCGCTTTCGAAGGTCGCGGTCGGGATCGATATACCGCTTGCTGTCTGTGTGATCTCCGGCGTCTTGCTCCTTTTGGCGACGAAAACGGTCCGTTATGCGGAAATGTATTCGCTCATCGACTTTCGTTTGCTCGTCTTGATCGCATGCATGATGAGCTTTGGCGTCGCGATGGAGAAGACGGGTGCCGACGCCCTGTTGGCGGGATATGTGCAGAATTACTTCGGACAACTCGGTCCGACGGCAGTGCTCGCGGGGTTCTTCCTGTTGACCGTAGCTTTGACGCAGCCGATGTCGAATCAGGCCGCTGCTCTCGTGGTCCTTCCTGTCGCCGTAAAGGCGGCCGTTGCTCTCGGATTAAACCCGCGAACGTTTATCGTGGCCGTTACCTACGCCGCTTCGTTTTCTTTTATCACGCCGCTCGAACCCGCGTGCGTACTCGTGTACACGCCCGGTCGATACCGCTTCACAGATTTTGTGAAGATCGGCACGATTCTGACGGTGATCGTATTCGTCGTCTCGATCATCCTCGTTCCAGTCTTCTGGCCGTTCTGACTCATCACTTAAGCCCTCGAAGCAAAACCGCATCGTGCTTCCAGTTTCCTTTGATGATCGCGAATCTTTTTGCGTCTCCGGACAACGAGAACGCAGATACCTCCGCGATCTCGTCGCCGCTAAGATCGGCGATCTGTCGCGGAGAATTTTCGCTGATCGGCTGATACCACAAACCGCCGATCTCTCTTGCGTCGTCAGTGAGAACGTACGCGAGATACGAACCATCGGCAGACCACGTCAGGTGCGCAAGATTTGGCGCGGAAGTTATCCGCCACGTCTTCTCGATCTGACCGTCGGGGATCGATGCAACCGTCAATACCGTCGCTAACCCGTCTCGCTTCGAATACGCAATGTGCTTGAGATCCGGCGAGATGACCATGTGCCGACCAAGGTCCTTCATCAACTCCTCTTCTTGCCCGCCTTCGACACTGATCCTACGCAACGTTCCGCGAAGCGAAGATCGGTAATAAAGCCACGCTCCATCCGGTGAAACACGCAGCGGGACGCCGCCCTCATCTGTTGTAAGTTGACGCTGATTCGTGCCGTTCGTCTCCATCCGCCAGATCTGGATCGTTCCCGTTCGGTCCGATTGGAAGAAGACGGTATACGCGTCCGGCGATAGAAGAGGCACCGATTCGGCGGCCGGATCGTTAGTCAACTGACGCAGCTCGCTGCCATCATCGCTCAAACTCCAGATGTCCGCATTGCCGGTTCGCAGCGACGAAAAATAGAGCTTTCCGTCAGGTGCGAACGAAACGCTGCTTGCGTCTCCAAAGACCCGTGGAATGGCTGTCGGATTATCGACTCCGTAAACCATCAAGCGAAAGTCAGGCTCGACTTGAGTTGAGACCAAAAGTTTTCCCGACGCGTCGATATCGAGTCTCGAATAAGTTTCGGCGTCGGAAGTATGTCGCGTTGCTCGCCCGGACGAATCGACGCTCCATATTCGGTAATTCCGTTCGGGCAGCTGCATTGCGGTCATCAGGAAACCACTCTGGTCCGGCAGCCATGCGAAGTAAGAGATGTTGAAAAACTTCTCGGGCGTGAGTTCGCGCTCAACACCGGTCTCGACATCGACACCCATCGCAGCAAACTGGTTCGATGATGTACGAGACTGCCCGACCGCGAACGCGACTGTCTTGCCGTCGGGAGAGATCTTGTTGTCACCGATCCTAAACGGTCGCGGGCGCGTGGCTAGTTTCTTCTCGTTCTGACCGTCGATACCGGAAATGTAGAGCGAGCAGTAGTCGTCATCCGTGTAGGGGCAGCGGACGTAGGACATCTTGTCGCCCTTTCCCGAAATACTTATCCAACCCTGCGTGCCTTCAATGATCTTTTGCGGAACGCCGCCGAAGATCGGCATTCGATATATCCCGAGTTGCGGCCCGGTTTGTGAACCGCGGACGAAGTAGATGGTGTTACCGTCCGGTGCGATCACGAGTCCGCCGTAGAAATCGTCGGACGCCGGAACGATCGGAACATTGTTTCCCGTCTCGAGTTGGCGCAGCCAGATGCTTTGCTTTCCGTTTACGCGATGCGTGTAGACGATATTTTTACCGTCCGGCGAGATCGCTACGTGAAAAACGCTTCCGTCCGTTGAGAGTTTTTGTTCTTCGAATGGAGTCGAAAGGACCGATACCGAGCTTGTCTCGCGACCCCGAAGATACCAGCCGCCAAGTGCGACCGCTCCGACGACCACGAGTACGGCGACGATCAACGCCGGATAAGAACGACGAGTTGAGACTGACGATTGAATCGGAGGCTGAGATTCGTCGGCGGAGATCTCGTCACCGGGTGGCGTGGCCGTCGAAGTTTCGACCGGTGCGAGAAAGCGGTAACCGCGTCGGGGAATTGTCTCGATGTACTGCGGCGACTGAGCACTGTCGTCTAACGCCTTTCGAAGCTGGCGAATGTTGAAAGTGATGTTCCCCTCTTCAACAAAACTGTCCGGCCAGACGGATTTCAACAAAAAATCCTTCCCAAGCACACGCCCTGAGTTCTGAACAAGGACGAGCAGGAGGTCAAACATCTTCGGGGTGACGGGCACTGTATCACCGTTCCGGGTTAGTGAGTGATCTTCCGCGTTTACCGTGAACTCTCCGAACTTGTAGAGGTGCTTTTCGCTCAGATACTTCCCCTTCTAAGAACTCTCTAACAGGTTTCTCGCCTGTTTCTCACAGATTTATAACCTCATTCTCACGGATCTTTAACCGGATTATAAGGACGGAAAAACGCGTGGGTTGGTAGATTCATCGCCGCCGGGTGCACTGCGAATGATAGCACGAACCCAACAAGCGGCTTAAAGGTTGGTCGCGGCCGGTAAAAAGAGAAAAGGCAACAGCTACCAACCTGATGGCAAGAACGAGCGAGGGACGGAAGCGGGAAAACGGTGAAGGCGGATCGGCCGCCTTCACGCTGCCCCAGGGAAGAGTAAAGGAACGCCGGCGTCGGAGCTTTTGGTCGACGCGGGGCTGAAGGAGAGGAAATGTTAGGAACAAGTTTATCAACCAGCAGAGTCAACAACGGTGCCTATGACTATCGCGAGACGCTCGTCGCCTCGGAGAAGGTCAACTGGAACCTCGACGACATCATCGGCGGCGATAAGAAGCTCGACTTTTCGAAACGCTTTATGCCGGAGAATCTGGCGCGTGTCGATGGTCTCGGGTTTCTCAACGACGACGAGAAACGGATCCTGAATCAGATCCGCGGCAACGCGTATCTGACGGTCTTCGGGATCGTCGAGGAGTTTATCGTCCCGTTCGTTATCGATCACGTTCGACCGTCACTCGACACAGACGACTACCGCGTTCGCGCGTTTCTGCAGTTCGTCGGCGAAGAGGTGAAGCACATTCAGCTCTTCAAACGCTTCTGCGAAGAGTTCAAAAACGGTTTCGCGACGGAGCACAAAGTGATCGGACCTGCGTCCGAGATCGGTAAGGCAGTTCTCGCACACAATCCGCTCAGCGTTGCGCTCGTGATCTTGATGATCGAGTGGATGACGCAAGCGCACTATCTCGACAGCATGAAAGACAACAACGATATGGATCCGCAGTTCAAGAGTCTGCTCAAGAACCACTGGCTCGAGGAAGCACAGCACGCGAAGCTCGACACCCGAATGGTCGAGAGCCTGGCCGACGGTGCGACGGCGGACGAGATCACGGCGGCGATCGATGGATTTCTCGCGGTCGGCGGTTTTCTTGACGAGGGTCTCAAGCAGCAGACGTTGTTCGACCTCGAGGCATTGGAAGTCGCAACGGGGCGCAAGTTAACGGAAGAGGAGCGCGAGGAGTTTGTGACGACGCAGCTGCAGGCGAACCGCTGGACCTATATCGGTTCGGGCATGGTCCATCCGAAGTTCCAGCAGATGCTCGATCGTCTCGGCGGCGACGCTCGGAAGCGGATCGATGAGGTCGCCCCGGTGTTCGCGTGAACATTCGGATATGAACGCGACGCGAGTCGCAAAAGCTAAGAGGGAGTTAATGATCATGAAAAAACTAATTACTAATACCGCGGCGAAGACCGCAGTGCTTTTTTCTTTATTTCTTATCGCAAGTGGTTCGTCGTTCGCACAGTCGGCCGGTACTACTAAGGCCGACGCTACGAACGGCGCGTCGGCGGCAGGTCCGCAGACCGTCAATGCTCAGCAGGCAGGTCCGTGGACTATCGGTATCGACGCCGCAAAAAATTCGGTTCGAGTTATGAACTCCGCAGCCGAAGCGGTTCCGGTTCAGATCGTTCGACAGCCGTATCACACGAAGATCTTTATGACGATCTTTGGTGGCGGTTCGAGCTCAGGCACGGAGACTTCGATCAACGTGCCTGAAGGAAAGCGGTTGGTCATCGAGGCGATCTCAGCGATCGCCGAGGTCCCATCCGGTGAGCGTGCGTCATTACAGATCCTGTCGTACGCGGACGGTACCTCGGGAAGCTGGATGGCTCAGTACGTTCAGCTCGGCGACCAGGGGACGTACGGGACCAATTCGGTCTTGACCGCCAATCACAAAACCTTTGTGTACGCGGTCGGACGGATCACGCTCCGCGCACGACCGACGTGGACCGGCGCCAACGGCAGTACCAGTGTGAGTATTTCGGGTTATCTGGAGAACTTGCCCTGAGGAAATGCGCGGCGATCGTTTCGACACGTTGCCGCGCAATGGATCGAAGTGCCGTCAGAGACGGCGGCGCTTCGATAGCTAGACGATCCGGAATTACGATCCGGCAATTTATAAACGCCGATAAGATCGGCACGCAATACATAAGGAGAGAAATTATATGGACACCAAAGTAACAACTGAATTGGAAAGCTTGAAAAGTAAATTGAGAGCGACATGGACCGCCGGCGACTTTGCCGAGATCGCAAAGTCGATCGAGATCGGAGCAAACGAGTTTGTCGGACGTCTCAACCTCAAGGCGGGAATGAAGACGCTCGACGTCGCGTGCGGAAATGGCAACACTGCGATTCCCGCGGCGCTCACGGGAGCGCAGGTCACGGGTATCGATATCGCACCTTACTTGATAGAGCAGGCGATCGCACGTGCCGAACGCGCAAACGTCGACATCGATTTCGACATCGGTGACGCCGAAGCGATGCCGTACGAAGACGGCAGCTTCGATGCGGTGATCACGATGTACGGTGCGATGTTCGCACCGCGACCCGAGGTAACGGCGGCCGAACTGAAGCGCGTCTGTACACCCGGCGGCATGATCGCGATGGCTAATTGGACGCCGCAGGGATTTATCGGCGAGATGTTCAAGACGACCGGCAAACATGTTTCGCCGCCGGCCGGAATGCCGTCGCCACTGTTGTGGGGTGACGAAAACACGGTCGCCGACCGGTTCGCAGAAGGCATCGCCGATCTGCAGATGGTCCGCACCAAGATCGACTTTATCTTCCTGATGAATCCGGCCGAGGTGGTCGAGCACTTCAGGCTCTATTACGGTCCGACGCAGAAGGCGTTCGAATCACTCGACAAAAATGCTCAAGACGCTCTCCGCTCCGATCTGGAAAAACTGTGGGGCGATAACAACCAAATGACGGACGGTTCGACGCGAGTCGAGTCGGAATACCTGGAGGTAAGAGCGATCCGCAAATAGTGGTAGCTAGGAACACCGAAGGGACTTTGCGTCTTAACGGCTTTGCGTGAAAACAATGATCGAAAGAAAGGTGTTCACTCAAAGACGCAAAGCCGCAAAAGACGAAATATAAGCTTAACGGCTTCCACGAATTCATAGAACAAGCAGGGTGGTATCCCTCGTGTGTCTCGTCGCAAATGCGACGGGTAAGGGAAGTTTTGCGCTCGAGGGCGATGAAAGGGAAAAACGAACAACGGAGAAAGGAGAAAAGAAATGAAAAAGCAATACATGTTACGAGGTCTTATTACATTGGCAATTTTGGTCTGCGTCCAGTCGTTGGTCGGCGCGCAGACGACGGATGCGGAGACGAAATCACTTGTCGGCGAGGATGTCGTTATCCGTTGGAACCGCGTGTTGCGCGAGACCGTCATGACGCCGGGACAACATCCCGCGACGATCATGCCCGTCCGCAGCTACGCGATGATGCACGCTGCGATCTTCGACGCCGTGAACTCGATCGACCGGACCTATTCGGCCTATCTTACAGATGTACCCGGAACGAAGAACGCGTCGATCGAAGCAGCAGCCGCGCAGGCGGCACACGACGTCCTCGTCGGGCTTTATCCGACGCGTGCCTCGATCTTCGACACTGAGTTTGCAGCGTCGATCGAGGGCATCGATCAGTACCGCGTAATGCAAGGTGTCCGGGTCGGACAGCGGGTTGCGGCAGCAATGCTCGCTGCTCGCGCGAATGACGGATGGAGCGTAACACCGCCGGCATACAACCTGCCGTCGACGCCGGGTAACTGGCAGCCGACGTCGGTGCCCGCCACGTTTACGCACTATCCGGCAGTAACTCCGTTTGCGACACAGTCAGCAACGCAGTTCCAACCGCCGCCACCGCCGGCGATGACGAGTGCGGAGTATACGGCATCGCTCAACGAGGTGAAGGAAATTGGTTCGGCGACCAGTGCGACGCGAACAGCAGATCAGACCCAGGTCGCGCGTCTTTGGGCGAACGTTAACACGCCGACGAATTTCCTTTTCGTCTGGAACAACGTCGCACGGACGGTTTCAGAAGAACGCGGAGTCGACACGGTCGGCAAAGCTCGCTTGTTTGCGTTGACGAACATCGCCCTACACGACGCACTTCAAACAACCTTCGCCAGCAAGTTCATCTACGGCCTCTGGCGACCGATAACCGCAATTCGCCGGGCTGATGAAGACGGCAATCCAGACACGAATGCAGATCCGACATGGAATTCGTTGATCGCCGCTCCGCCATATCCGTCATACGCCGGCAACATGGCGACGATCGGCACATCGCAGTCGACTATTCTCGCAATGTTCTTCGGTCGCGACGATATCCGTTATTCACATACGTGGGACGGAGCGGGCGGTGCGACTCGTTCGTACCAGGGATTCGCCGCGATGGCGAACGAACAGGAGCGCGCACGGGTCTGGGGCGGTATTCATTTCACGTTCGACAACGTCGCCGGTCAATCGATCGGTCGAAACGTCGCCACTTACGTTTTTCAAAATTTCATGCGGCCGCGTAACTGCGTCCAGTGAATTCTTCCAGCAATAAATAAACAACAGGAGTAATAAAAATGAACATCATGAAAATCAAACAGGTAGTTGGGCTCGCTATTCTTCTTAGCATCGTCGGGCTCGGTCATGCATCGGTTACGCGGGCGGTTTCAGCGGACGATGACAATCTAACGCCGGAGCTTCCGGCGGGCTGCGAGCAACTCGCTGTTCCGGCCGGCAATAGAGTCGCGTACAAAGTCTATGCGACGGGCGTTCAAGTCTATCGATGGAACGGTACGGCGTGGGCATTGTACGGTCCGGAGGCAAACCTGTTCGCGAGCGCAAACTATCGCGGACATGTCGGTACACACTACGTCGGCCCGACGTGGGAGAGCAATAGCGGAAGCTTTGTAGTTAGCTCCGGCTCGACCGCGATCCCATGCACGCCGGATCCGACTGCGATCGCGTGGCTGCGTCTGACTGCGGTCACGACGAGCGGTCCGGGAATCTTCGACGGTGTGACGTTTATTCAGCGTGTGAACACCGTCGGCGGTCTTCGCCCGACAGCGCCGGGTACAGTGATCGGTCAAGAGGTGAAGTCGCCTTACGCGACGGAGTACTACTTCTACAAGGCGGAGTAGGCGGTGGAACATGCAAAAGACGCGGAAGAACCAGTGGTTCTTCCGCGTCTTGTTGCGCTTTCAGTTTCGAGTGCCTGCTCGACTTACGGGATATACGCGCTCGGAACGGGTTTGTCGGCCGCAAGACCGAAGTTGACCGTTTGCGTACCGGCTGTCGAGCGGAGAATCCACCAGGCACCGTTTCGGTAAATGGCGAAATCGTCTGCACCGTCACCATCATAGTCACCCGGAACAGGAACGTCTCCTGCGGTCCCGAATGAAGTGAAGGTGGTCGCCAGATCACTGCTTCGGCGAACGATCCACTGACCGGTCGACGGACGGAAGACCGCAATGTCGGTCTTGTTGTCGTTGTCGTAGTCAGCCGGAACAAGCACGTCGCCTGCAGATCCAAACGGCACGACCGTGTCACCACCGCCGTTTAATATCCAGTAGGTATTCGTCGACGGTCGGAAGATCGCGACGTCTGTCGCATTGTCACCGACATAGTCACCAGAGACGGCAACGTCTCCGGCAACCCCGTACTGCTTCACCGTCGATCCGCCACCGCTCTTCAAAATGTAGAACGTGTTGTTGGACTGACGATAAACAGCGATATCGGTCTTGCCGTCGTTGTCGTAATCGCCGATAACCGGCGTGTCGCTCGTTACACCCCACGAGACACCGCTAACGGTGAAGCCGGTGCTATTCAGGATGTAGTAGTCCGCGACAGCGGGGTCATCGCTCGGACGGAATACCGCGAGATCGGTCTTGTTGTCGGCGTCGTAGTGTCCCGGGACGATGGTGTCCGTCGATAGACCCCACTTGATGACTCCGAACCCAGACGCTGACTGGTTCAAGTACCAGTTGCCTTCAGAGGCACGGAACACTGAGACATCCGTCTTGCCGTCTCCATCGAAGTCGGCGCGCGACTTGAGCGAGCTCGGCGTGAACGAGCAAGCGTAGTTGCCGTTGACGCGAATCGTATCGACATACCAGCCCGGATTCGGACCCTGACCGGCGGTGTTGTCGTCCGCGCCAAAACGCCATTTGAACTGCACGTTCTGACCCGCGGCGGCAGCCGGAAGCTGGACGGTCGTCGTGACATAGCCCCCCGAGTTTCCGCTCCAAGCCTGCCGGTTTGCCAGCGGATTATTCGCGCCTGCTCCGAGCGAGCCGTTGTAGCCGTTTGTGATAAAACGACCGCCGGCGGTAATGATGTCCTGATAGGCTCCGCCGTTGATGCTGATTTCCAGCGCTCCGCCGTCCCAGCCGCTTTCCGTGTCGTAACGATTGCGGAACGAAACGGTTGCCGCTGCTGATGTGATCGCTGTTGAAGGCGAAGTCAGATCGGTTCCGCCGCCGACCGTTATCGGATCGAGTGCGAACGCCGAATTCGACGCGGTGTCAGCGTTCAGCGTCGAATTGACGAAAGTAATTCCGCTCTGGACTGACACTGCCGTCCAACCTGCCGGAAACGCCGGAGCAACTGCGCCGTCAAAGTTTTCCGTATAGGTCGTGACCGGAACGCCGATGATGATGGAGCGTGAAAAGCTCGTCGCTCCGAGGCTGCTGTTGACATTGATGGTCAAGGTGATCGCACTGCCGCACGGCGTATTCGCCGGAACGATGTAGCTGATTGGCCGCGAGACAGTCTGCGCGTTATTGATCGTGCCGTAATCTGCCGAACCACCACCTACGATCTGCGCCGTCACGTTAGTCGCCGTACCGCCGGTGCTGTTCGTGAGCGGAACGTTGACGGTAATGGTTTCACCCGGTTCGGGGAAGCCGTCGTTGTCGCCCGTGGAGTCACTCACGCTGACGTCCGGAGTTTGATACAGATTGGGTAGATCGTATCCTTCCGTAACCGTATTACCGCTCGGATTGGTCGCGCTGAAGCCGAGACCGCGCACCGCAAATCCTGCCCAGAGATCGCCGAGGTCCGCAGAGTTTCCGTTGGCTCCCGCCGCCTGAATGATCGCGTTGCGTTCCTGAATCATGGTCGGGTTCGAAGGCGCGACCTTCATCCCGTCCATGGCGAGCTGAAGAACTTTTTTGTTGCCGTTGACATTGCCCAATCGGGCGATCAGCTTTGCGCGGACTTCCCATAAAATGCTGCTCCAGATTTCGCCGCCGTCGTGAACCGCCGTCGCCGAGCCCGTAAACGCCGGTGCGAAGGCCCCGTTTGTCAGATTCATCTGAGCCGGGTCGATGTCGGCGAAGGTCAAGGGATTGTGAGGCCGATTGTTCGGTCCGCCCGTAAATGAAAGAACGGCTTTCGGGAAGCGACGGATTCCGTAGTAGTAATTCGACGTAAAGCCTGCGCCGCGCAGCAAAAGCGTCGCGTAACCGCCGGTCACGAAAACGCCGTTGATCGGGTCGTTGTCGAGTGATAGCAGAACGTGCGCGAAAAAGTCGGAGTTTCCTTCGTTCATCTGTCCGGCTTGCGTGCCGCCCGTTCCGTTGTGCAGACGTCCGAAAAGTCCGTGCGTTAATTCATGAACGATGATTTCCGCGTCCAGATCGCCGTCACGGTCGGGCGTCGGCCCATTCCACAAATACATCTGCATCCGGCCACGCCCGCCGTCTGCCGGGGTTGAGAAGTTTGCGTTGTTAAAACACGGAGCGACCGGACACGCGCTCCCTCCCGCGGTGTTGTCCTGAGCTTCCGCCGAGATCCGGTCGGCAGCTGCACCGCCGCGACCGAAGTTATCATTCTGGAAATTACGCGCCGCTTCGGTAAAGCCGAGCAGGTAAGTTTCGTCGTGATAGCGGTTGGTGACGTAGAAAAGGTTGGTCGAAACACCGTTTTGATAAGCCGGCGTCAACGGGTCATCGCCGCCGGTGTTGTTCGGTCCGGCGCCGGGCGTGTATGCGAAATTGAAAACACGATTTGTCCCGGGGACAACCGCGTCGACGCCGTTGGTCACATCGCGGTCAATACCCGCCTGTACGTTGTTGCCGTCGGTATGCCCGTTGGCGCCGTTCGTGTTGTCGGTGATCCAGCCGAGGTTGTTGAAGGCATACGGCGCTTCGTTACCGATGGCGGTCACGTTCGAACGCGGCTGAAGCGGCGGCTGGGTGCCGAGAGTCGGGTCGAGTAAACCCGGTGCGGCAATTGGCGAGGGATTTCCCATCGCTTTCAGCATGCTGTTGTTGTTCGCATAAACATTGTAGGTCGCCGCCTGCGTCTGGCTGTAGGTAATGTTCTCGCGATAAAGCATCGTTCCGGTTTCGGCATCGACGATGACGTAGAATGCATCGCCCTTCTGCCAGTTGAGGACGCGCCATGAAGGTCTTAAAACTCCGCCTTCGATCGGGAAATACATTTTCTCGGCGGTCGTTGCCCAATCGCCTTCGCCGTAAACCGCTTTGAGATCGCTCGAAGCTTTCCGATTAAACTGCTTATCGCTTTCTTTCAATTGATAGTCGATATATCCGGCAGCTTTTTCGACAGCCGCGAGAGGCGCGCCGAATTCAGCGGAAACAGCGCTGTAATCCGCGTTCGAGGCGAGATTGCTGACCACGCGAAACATCGCATCTTGTTTGTTGAATCCGGCTCTGATCTCGGCGCGAAAGACGGGAATTTCGCCGACGAGCTGTTCGAGGCGAACAAAGGAAAGCTCGCCGTTCGGATTTGTATAATCCGCCGCCACCTTTAAGTCGTCGATCTGCTGGTTTGATAAACCAACGAGCGCGTCATTTTCTTTGATAAAGTTTTTCAGAACATCCGAGCGCTTCGCACTTGACGGTGCGGTCAAAAAAGCGCGTCCCTGCAAGGCGTCGGGCGCGATGATCTCAGGGTTTCCGAGTTCCTTATTATATTCGACCTTAAGGGTCGGAACTTTTTGTTGAAGCGCTTGTTCGCCACGAACGAAAGCATCGCGCTGGTCTGCTATTTGAACGGCCGATCGTCCCTGTGCGGCACGAAAAGCGTTCAGAATATCTATCGACTTTTTATCCGTACGAATATCAAAATACGTTGATTTTTCGACTTGTTGGTTGGCTGAGGTTTTGGGGGTGTTTCCTGCTTGTGAGCGGAACTGATAAGGCAAAAAGACAATTGCCGCAATCAATCCCAAAAACAGAAATCCAAGGATGAAAGCCTTACGGGCCTTCGCAACTTCTTTGTTTTTCATTAAATCTCCCTAATTTTGGCGTGGTGTGCACTCTGAATGAACGAACATATTTATTAACATAAATTATGTGGTGAGGACTACGAGCGAGGTAACAGAAAACAATAAATTAACTTCACTTCGGAACATTGGCGAGATATTTTTCAGATACGAAGGCGCCTTTTAGGGTCATTATCTAGCTCGAATTGCCTTGGTACGTGGCGACGGCAGGACGTATAGTTCGGATCGTCTACTGCATCCGCGTATTTCGGATTCGCGGTTCCTTGATGCCTAAACAGCTATCGCTCGAAAATGGCCAACCAACCGGAGTTCAGAATTTCTACGAGACCGACTCACCCTCTTCCATCCTCGTCATCCCTCTTATCGACAAACCTCGCTTAACGATCAACGCGAGTCCGATCGCGGTCCAAAACAGGATCCTTCCTTTTCTTATCACTGCCAAAGTCACTCCGATCCCCGCGCCCATCGCGACAGTCTCCGCGACAAATTGCGCGCCTGCCTCATCAACACCGATCACAAACGGTATCAACTTGAACACGATCGTTATCAAACGGCTCACCGACTCAAGCAGGAATGCAGACAGCAGATTCGCCGACGAGATGCGGCTGAGAATAAACCATACTTCGAGGATTCCTAGTAAGTGAAACGCTGCCTCGATCAAGCAGATCGGTACGAACCGCATCGGATACCGCCGGTAGAAACCGTAGATGAAGTTTTCGAAAAGCCGCACCTGCAAACGGCCGTGCTCGAGGATTCCTGTCGCGATTCCCCTGTGATAGATCCACTCGCAAGTCTCGCTCGCGAAGTGCCACTGCTTGATCACGAGCAACACCAGGAAGATGAGCACAGCGGCGATCGCTCCGATCAGAACATCGATCGTTGTCACCCAACCATCGTCGAGCGGAAACGTCCGCAGCAACGTGAACGCACCGAAGATCAGAAAGATGCTCGTCGTAAAACTGTAGAAGAGATTCTCCGTCGCGACCGATGATAATCCGACGACAAGCGGGACTTTCTTCCGCACTGCAACAGCTTTCGTCGTCCCGCTGATCAGGATCCCGAGCGGGATCATGTTGCTCATCGCCTCCCCGATCATCACAGCGGGTATCGCGTCTCTCATCCGGAGCGCATACGGTTCGTAGACCGAAAGGGTCCACGCTGCGGCACGCATGCAGATCCGCAGAAAGTAGATGCCAAGGATCACGGCGAAACCGGCAAAGCCAAATTCGCGAATATTCGCGACGATCTCATCAAGCCCAACGGAGTAGACAAAGTATGCAAATAAACCAATTCCAGCTGCGGTCAGAAAGACCGCCAGGACGGTAAGACGATTTGTGTGTTTTGCTGAAAGGCTGGGGCGTCGGAAGCTGGGTTCGTTGGGCGCCGGTTCGAAATTCACTGTTTTGCCTTTGCCATTTGGCTTGACTAGAATGGTATGCGAACCAACACAAATAACAAAATGTTAGTGTATTGAGCTTCGATGAACATCTCGATTTAGTTTCGTGTCTTTTGTTACTGTGCTTCTTCTTTCGTGTCCTTTCGTGTGGGTTAGTGGTTCCAGTCTTCGACTTTTGTCCGGAATCACTAAATTGCACGAAAGAGCACTAACGACGAGAAGAGACGAAACACACGAGGACGACCATCGTTTTCCAATATCGAAATAAGAAATATGAGCACCGCTACCGCACACGCACTATCCAACCACGGCCTGACCGTTTTATCTGAAGAAGAAGAATTGTTCCGCAGCTCGGTCCGTGAGTTTGCCGAAGGCGAGATCCGGCCGAAGGTCGAATCGATGGAGCATGCGAGTAAACTCGATCCGTCGGTCATACAACAATGTTTCGAACTCGGTCTCATGGCGATCGAGTCGCCCGAGGAACACGGCGGTGCGGGCTCGACCATCTTCAACGCGATCCTCGCGATCGAAGAGCTCGCACGTGTCGATGCAAGCGTCTCGGTTTTCGTCGATGTTCACAACACGCTCGTGACGAACGCGTTCATGCGTTGGGCGAACGACGAGCAGAAGAAGAAATACATGCCGCAGCTCGCGACGCAGCGCGTCGGCGCGTATGCGTTGAGCGAAGCGGGTTCGGGTTCGGACGCATTCGCACTAAAGACTCGCGCGGTCGACAAGGGTGATCACTACGAACTCACCGGTCAGAAGCTTTGGATCACGAACGGAAACGAAGCGGAGATCTTCGTGACGTTCGCGACGATCGATCCGGCAGCCGGTTACAAAGGCATCACCGCCTTCATCGTCGAGAAACAGTTCGAAGGATTTTCAGTCGGCAAAAAAGAAGACAAGCTCGGCATTCGCGCGTCGTCGACGACCGAACTAATTCTCGACAACTGCAAGGTCCCGAAAGAGAATGTGCTCGGTGAAGTCGGTAAGGGTTACAAGGTTTCGATCGAAACGTTGAACGAAGGTCGGATCGGGATCGGCGCGCAGATGCTCGGTATCGCGCAAGGTGCGTACGAAGCGGCGTTGAAGTACACGGCTGAACGCGAGCAGTTCGGTCAGACGATCGGGAGTTTTCAGGCGGTACAATTTCAACTCGCCGAGATGGCCGTCGAGATCGAAGCGACACGCCTCCTCGTCTACAACGCTGCGCGTTTGAAAGACGCCGGCAAATCGTTCCTCAAAGAAGCCGCGATCGCAAAGCTCTACTCATCGCGTTGCGCGGAACGCGTGTCGTCGAAAGCGATCGAGTTGTACGGCGGTTACGGGTACGTGAAAGATTATCCCGTCGAGAAGTACTGGCGCGATTCGAAGATCGGCTCGATCTACGAAGGCACTTCGAACATGCAGCTTCAGACGATCGCGAAGTTGATCACGAAGTAAAACAAAAGGCTCCCGCGAAGTGCGCGAAAAGACGCGAAAGGTAAACGAAGAATCGTTCGCGTCTTTTTGCGCCTTTCGCGGGCAATCATTTTTGTTCGGGGAAATTCATTTTCCGCATGAGAGCAATGAACCTCGGCTCTGAACGTAACGGATCCCAAATGTGATCGACTTTCAGAAATACGATCTTAGGATCCTGCTCCGCGACGCTTTTCTCGATCCATTTAAGAGCATTTTCACGATCGTCGATCCCCACGTACGCGATCGCGAGATGGTACGACGGGACATACTTGTACTCCGACCGCTTTAGAAGCTCCTCGAGGATCCGCTTTGCCTCGTCATTCCGTCCGAGTCTCACAAGCGCTACAACTTCGTAGGCCGGCGAGATCGACTGCGAGTGATTAAGTTCGGTCGCCTTCCGCGCCGAGTCAAACGCTTCCTGATCATACCGGCGCGCATCAAGGTAGGTGACCGCCGCGAACATATGAGGCAGCCAAAGATTTTCGTCCAGGTCGCTTGCCAGTTTGAATCGCGCCAGCGCCGTTTCGAATTGTCCCGCATGCTGGTAGACCATACCTTGAAGCGTGGCAAAGAACGGATCATACCCGGCCAGGCTGCGGACCTTTTCTGCTTCGGCAATCGCTTCGTCGTTTCGTCCTATATTGGATAAGAGGTGAGCATAGTGGAGATGACCTGTCGCCAACTTTGGATCTATTTCAAGAGATCGCTTCATCGCCTCCTCTGCACCGGCCCAGTCGCGGTAAAACCAAAAACGATTAAAGCCAACGCTCGAGTGCGCTTCGGCAAGTTGGGGGTCCAGCGTGACGGCGGTCTCGGCAGCCTCGTTCGACTTCTTGATCATTTCCGCCGGCGCATATTCTCCGGATAGAACGAGGGCGCGATACGAGTCAGCTATACCCGTATACGCTAAGGCGTAGTTAGGATCGAGTTCGATCGCTTTTCTGAAATCGGCGATCGCACTGTTGAGTTCGGATGGGCTCAGTCTTGCTTGATGCGAACGACCGCTCAAATAAAATGTGTATGCGTCAAAATTGTCG
>DATEOJ010000024.1:0-15781 GCA_035274235.1 Pyrinomonadaceae bacterium | reverse complement strand
CATCGAGAGCATCATTGCGGAAGAACTCGAACATGCTGCCGTGAAACTTGTTTGTTCCGCGTTTGGTGATGACGTTGATCTGAGCACCTGAGTTGCGGCCGTACTCGGCGGAGAAGTTCGACGTCTGCAGTTTCACTTCCTGGATGAAATCGATGCCGACGTTGTTTATCTGACTCGCGTTACTTCCCGCGTTCAGATTGTTGCCGCCATCAACCGTCAGGTTGTTCGCGACGCCGCGGCTGCCGTTGATGTTGATCGTGTTCGTCGCGAGGTTCGTGTCGATCTGGTCATCGCTCGTTGTCACTGCACCGGGGATCACGCTGAGAAGCTGATAGTAGTTTCGTCCGTTGAGCGCGAGATTTGATACTTGCTGGCTGTCGATCACCTTCGCGACTTCGCCCGAAGTCGTGTTCACCGTCTCGCCGCTTTGCTGTTGGACAACGACAACCTCGGAGAATTCGCCGACCTCTAGTGTGAGATCAACAGTCAGCCTCGAGTCCGCACTTACCACATTGTTCGAACGCAACGCCTTCTTGAAGTTCGCCATCTCGACCTGCACCGAGTAAGTGCCGACCGGTATATTCGTGACGGTATAAAACCCCGACTCGTCGGTCGTCGCGGTTCTCGTGAAGTTGGTGGAAGGATCGGTCACCGTCACCGTCGCGTTCGGAACTGCACTACCGCTCGCGTCGTTCACTGTGCCGGATATTCTGCCAAAGCTTGTCTGGCCAAAAGCGAGAGCGCCGAAAACAAAGATCAGGGTCAACGCTGCGACGATGGGTCTTAGCGAGATCGCAGTTTTCCAAATTGCGTTCATTGTCACTGTCCTCCGAGATTTATACGCCGGCTTCGCCGGCTGAATGTGGTAAGACTTAATTCGTTTTACGATTTAGCGATTTTGCGTCGCGTAAGGAACTGCAAACTTCAGTTTGCAGCGGCGACAAACTGAAGTTTGTCATCCGGCCTAGGCGACCTTTGGCGCCGCAAACGCGGGCGCCGTAACAAGCGCGACCGCTCCCCGCAGACGCGGATACTCAACTGCCGGCACGATCCGGATCGGGACTTCTCCCAGTTCGATCGTCAACACACGTTCCTTGATCGCCGCGCGAACCTCGGCTTCGATCAGGTCCCACGCCTCCGTTATTTCGCCGCCGATGTAGATCTGCGATGGATCGATCGAGTTGATGATCGACGCCATACCGAGTCCGAGATAACGTGCTGTCGAATGAAGTGCGGTGAGAGCCTTGCTGTCGCTTCCGCGTGCGCGAGTGATGAGATCTTCGATCGTGAAGTCGGCGACATCGACCGATTGCGGATGTCGTGAGCTGACGTCGCGGCCGAAGTAACGCGACAGCGTCGCGGGATTTGAAATGTATGCTTCCCAGCAACCGTTCGCACCGCATGAACACTGCGGGCCATCGATGCTAAGCGGCACGTGACCAAACTCGCCCGCCGTGTTGTGCTTGCCGCGGACAAGTTCGCCATTCATGACAACGCCTACACCGACACCGTCAGACACGCTCACATAGACGATGTCGTTCAGACCGAGACCGTCGGCACGCGTCGACCAGATCTGCGAAAGAGCACACGCCTTGCCCGAGTTCTCGAGATGGATCTCGGTGTCCTCGAGTTCACGCATCAACGGACCGGCCAAATTTACATTTCGCCAACGCAGCGTCGGCGCATGAAGTACGATCCCGGTCTTTCGATCCAGCATACCGGGCACGACGATGCCGATGCCGTCGCACTCGGTCGTTGCCGCAAACTCAAGCAGCGCCTTTTTCACTTGCACCGCAAGATCTTTCACGAATTCGTCCGGATCGAACTTTGTCGGAAAGCTGACGATGTGACCGAGCTGCTTGCCGATCGAGTCCGTGATCATCACGAACGTTCGCGACGCACGAACATCGACCGCGACAGCGACGCCCTTCTTTGAGTTGATGTAGAGGAACGTCGGCTTGCGACCACGGAGGGTCTGGCTCGCCTGCGCGCCTTCGCGAACAAGTCCGTCCTGAAGAAGCTGATTGATGAGGAGCGTGACGTTCGCCCGGCTTGTCTCCATCAGTCGTGCGAGGTCGGCACGAGAGATGGGCTGATGCTCTCGAATTAGGGTCAGCGCGATCTGTTTATTGATCTCTCGCGAGGTCCCGCGAGTCGCGAGCGTAAAGTCGACTGGATTGATTTTTCGCATACTTTGTTAAATCTCTTAACAAATTCCCCGAATCCCAATAGCTGGAAACGCTGCAGTAACTATGTTTATCTAGGGTCTGGGATTAGACGGCTACCCGTCGTTCCTTACAATTTAAGGATATTGTTTGAACTTTTGACATAATACCCGGATTTCGCACGACGTCAAGAACTTTTTTGGTCTGACCAATTATTTGCGGGATGGCGGGCAGATTCGTTACGTCTTTGAGGCTCGCTTTTGCGAATGAACCACTCCCGGCCGCGTAGCGGACAGATGCTTTTAGCCGTGGGTGGAGCGTTTCGCGGAGCCCACGGTATAGCGACGTCAAGCCGCCGTTGCCGCGTCAGCGGCAAGTGCACGACACGGCACCTCGGCGTTCGAGGAGTTTAAATTAATTAAGAACAATTCATGACCGGGCCATCGTGGTGGAAATACAATCTTCGCTGATCATGGCCAACACGTTCTCCCAACTCTTCTATCACGTCGTCTTCAGCACCAAATCACGAGCCAACTTCATTCACCGGGAAATCGAAGAGCGTGTCTGGGCTTATATCGGCGGAATCGCGCGAACACACAATCTGAAGAGCCTACAGATCGGTGGGATCGAAAACCACGTTCATGGCCTCATGATGGCAAAACCGGTCATCAGGCCGTGCGACATCCCGATGTGGCTCAAGAGTGAGTCGTCAAAATGGATTCACGAGGAGCTTCCACTCGTGAGCAAGTTCGGATGGCAAGACGGATACGGGATCTTCTCAGTAAGCAGATCGAATGTGCCCGCCGTGATCGAGTACATCAAGAACCAGCGGGAACATCACAAGCGCCAGACGTTCGAGGAAGAATATCTTGAGCTGCTCAAATTGCATGAAGTCGATTACGACGAATGTTACGTTTTCGACTAGTGCAACTTGCCGCTGACGCGGCAACGTCATGTTGTTGTCGCGTTACCGTGGGCTCCGCGAAGCGCTCCACCCACGGCTAAAAGCGTCTGTCCGCTACGCGGCCCGGGAGCAGAACTTTCCATCTAGAGGCTGACGAAGACACAACGTCACACCCGAGGAAGATTGGCCCGCATGCGAGGACGCCCTTAGTCCTGCTGTCCGCTGCCAAGCCATCGCGCAAGATTCTCAACGTAGGTTTTGACGTCGTTGAGATTCGACGGAGTCTCTTTGTACCCGCTTCCAGGAGGGTCAGTGAGAAAGGTCGGGCAGCCGATATCCGGGTTCCAGTTGTAATCGACGAGGTGATGAAAACTGGATTCGGCAATACCACGACCGAGCTTGTTACCGTGCGCATCGATCGTGTTCTCAAACGCGATGATCAAGTTGAACTCACGTCCGGTCGTCTGACTCTTCCCCGTCGCGATCGCTCGAGCTGAGTCGTTCTCCGCCGGAGCACTCACGGAGCCTTCGTGGGGATGAGAGGGGAAAAATTCGATCGGTGAGTCGTCGGGCCGTCGGAGGAGTTCGTGGATAGGTTCGACGATCCGTACGCGTTGGAAGTCGCCGTTACTTCCCGAATGGTAATTCGGAAAATCGATGTCCTGATCATCCTCGTCGTCGCGAACCTGTCTCGCCTCGTCCGGATCCTGATTCTTCGAATGAAAATGGTGAGCAGCTCCGATGCCGCCGAGCGAACAAAGCGAGACTCCGAGATCCTGATGATCGCGTGTCGACATAACCCCGCCTCCACGCTGGCGAAAACGCGTGACGCCTTCGCAATCGTGCCATGTCAGCCCGGAGCCTGTGTCGACTGCGAACAACCACAACTGATCGAAGTCGGTTTCGTAAAGCCGCGACAAAACGACGTCATCGCCTGCTTCGTTCACTTCGCGATTCCTCGCCGTCACATCGTAAAGCTTCGAGCCGCTTTCATCCTCAAGCGACGACAGATGCTCCCGCAGCAATGAAAATCGTCCGATGTGCCAGTCGTCTTCCGTGTAAGGAATCGTCGTTTGCAAAAGTATCTTCGATGCCATTGGTCACCACTTTACCACCGGAACCGGATCAAACGGATGTCGGCAGATCCACCGCCCGGCGACCCGGGCCAGGTTTCTATGAAACCCGAGGTTCGGGAATTGAGACTTCACCTCCGCGATCTTCGAACGCGAGACGCCCTTCTTAAAAATACCCAACGAGAAATCTATGAGGTCCGCTTTTCGAAAAACCTCGCAAAGCGGATTGCCCTTTTGCGCTGTCAGACGGTGATGATCGTCGATCATCGACGCGATCTCGTCCGACCATTCATCGAGATGATTTTCAACCAGGTATGACCGCGCTAGCTCTATCGACGGCGGGAGATAGTCGAACGTGTCATCGGTGTAAATGCCCAAATCATGAAAGCATGCCGCGATCGTGATCTTGTGTCGCTCCTCCTCATCGAGCCAAAAGAGTTCCTCGCAGAAGCTGACGACGCGGCAGACGTGATTACGATAACCGTCGGACCGCAAGTCGGAACTAAACGGCGCAAGTATTTCGTCTACACGTTCGGTGATATTTCGATTCATTCCTTTGTGAGAGGGTGAAATAAAAATAGAAAGAGGCCGCACCCAGCGACCTCCGAAGCTGTCCCTACGCGGATGCGACTGACGACTCGGTCGGAACTCGTTCGTTGAGCCACTCGAGAATGTCTTTCATCACGATCTCCTTGTCGATGTCGTTGAGCAGATCGTGGTAATGGCCTTCATATAGCTTCAACGTCTTGTCGGACGAGCCTGCGTGGTCGTAAAAATACTGGCTTCCCTGATAACGAGTTGCTTTGTCTTCAGTGCCGTGAATTATGAATACCGGCGTTGTGAAGTTAGGCATGTTCTGCAGCAGACGGTCAGCGGCTTTCAACATTTCCGCCGCAGTTTCGGCGGGCTGCGACTCGTTCGCGATGAGCGGATCAGCGTTCATCGCCGCGACCGCTTCGGGATCACGTGAAAAGAATTCGTTCTTCAACGTGAAGACATGCAGATGCGGCGCCAGATGGCTGAGGCCCTTGAGCAAGAGCGACGCGATGTCGGGCAAACCGACATCGAACGCAAAACTCTCACAGATGAGACCCGCTATCTCCGGCTGATGGTCGAACACATAAGACGTCGCGATCACGCCGCCCGCGCTGTGACCGAGCATGTAAATCGGCAACCCGGGATTCTCGTCGCGGGCGATGTTAACCAGACGATCGAGATCGCCGAGGTAGTCGGAGAAATTCTCGACATAGAAGCGCTCGCCTTCCGACTTCCCGCGGCCTCGATGATCCAGTGCATAACTGGCAAAACCGTTCGCCGTGAATTGCTCGCCCGGCCAAACCATATAACCGCTGTGCGCGTTAAAGCCGTGGACCAGGATCATGATCGCCCGCGGCTTTCCTTCCGGCTGCCACGAACGAGTTGCGATCTTCAAACCGCCTACGCCTTCGAATGATGATTCTTTCATCTTGTGTTTCTCCTTTTTCAAAAGTCCGAACAGAACTAGACGCCAAACTAAAAAGTCTATGAGTGCGTGCTCCCTAGATTAACCTGTTCCTACCTCCGGGCGCAGCAGAACGCGATCCGATAACTTCCGTTAAAGGACCGCGTACTCGCCAACCGCTACGCTGCCACCGATTCTGCGGAATCGCTTATTTGCTTATCCCACGCGTCGAGCTGATGCTGCTTCAGCATGTCTTCAACAAATTGAGGAACGACATTCCGGAATTTTCCGTTGTCTGCCGGTACGATGTCGATCATCTTCTCGATCATCTCAGCCGGATCCAGCTGGCCTTGCGGTGTACCGAGCAGGCTGTCGAAGACCTCCTTCATATGCGCCCGTTTTGTGAAGTTCTTCGAATCGTCCAACCAACGAAAAGGAGTCTCAGCCATTGTCTCGTTGTATCCGGTCAGGTACGCGCCCGGGTTGATCGTCTGGACTTTTATGCCATACGGCTTTAGTTCGAAATCCATCGCTTCAGCGATCGCCTCTAGTGCGTGCTTCGTCGAAACGTAGACGGCATACCCGGGAGGAGTGAATAATCCGCCCATCGACGACGTGAATACTATCTTGGCCGACTTCTTCTCCGCGATCCATTTCTTGATGAAGCCCTGCGTTAGAACAAGTGGAGCGAAAACGTTTGTTTCGAAGTTGCTTCGAACGAGTTCGATCGGGATTTCGCTGACTGGTCCGCACTCTCCCATCCCCGCATTGTTGAAAAGCACGTCGATGTCCCAAGTCTGAGCGAGCGCAATGTCGTACGGATCGAGAAGGTCGAGCCGCTCGACCCTGAGATTCGTGAGACCTTCTTCCTTCACCTTCCGGCGAAGCTCTGTTACCTGCGCGTAGATCTGAGCTGTCGCAATGACGTTATGACCGTTGCGTGCAAGACCGAATGCGGCACCTTCGCCGAGCCCGGAACCCGCCCCTGTAATTAGAATTGTTTTCGACATCATTTCTCTCCCTTTTATTGATTTGAAGCTTTAGTAAGAAGCCCTGCGGCGGCTTGTGCGATCTCGAGATCCTGACTAACCGCCCCGCCCGAGACACCGACGGCTCCGATCGCCTCGCCCGCCGGTCCTCGCAATAGAACACCTCCCGCGAATGGAGCCAGACCGCCGTTCGTAAGTTCGAGAGCGTGAGCCGGAGCTCCCGGTTTGCAGTATTCCCAAACATCTTCACTGTTGCATCCGAACAACGCCGCCGTTCGAGCTTTCTTCAACGCGATATCGATCGAACCGAGAACAGCACCGTCCATTCGAGTGAAGGCCTTGAGATTGGCCGACTCGTCAAGGACCGCGATTATCACCGGTATGTTCAAATCGCGGGCCTTTTCCTCCCCTCGCTCGACAATTTGCTTTGCATCTTCCAACTTGATTGTCATGTTGATCTCCCGTCTTATATTTTTGTTGGTTACTTCGCAGCCTGCCTAGCGGGAGTTACACGCGTCCAAAGATCGTTAAATCGCACGCTGTCGAAAAACGCGGTCGCTTCGACGATCTCCCCGTCACGCAGCCGCAGAAACCAAGCGTATGTGTTCGTATACGGCTTTCCATCCGTTGCTATGCCTCGCGCATCGAAAAAAGCGATAACTGTATCCCCGTCCGCGTAGAGCCTCCGGATCGTCGGGTCGAGCGGCTTGCTCATCCGTTTGTTGAAAGGGGTGATGACGTTGTCGATAAAGTCTTGGCGACCGTTGTACGTACGCGACGCAAGCGAGTCTCCGACGATCGTCCACCGGGCATCCCTCGCGAGAAGCGAGTACGGACTTCCCGCGCCTTTCTTCCAGTTATCGAATCCGACGCCGATCAGCTTTAGATTCTGCGTCTCGGTTTCGTCGTACTCCTTACCGGACGAAAAGTGTTCGATCATACGTCCTCCTTCGAAACCTATTTGTGTACCGGCGTTCTGTGCGCGGGCGGACTGAGCCTGAATCGACAGTGAACTCCCGACCGCAAAAACAATGACTACGGAGATATGGAAAGTCAGAAAACTCGCTCGCATGGTTTACTCCCGCACTTAGAAAACGTGTTAGATATCTGCCGAGAATTGTGCAGGCGCGGCATTTAACGCACATCACGAAATCGGATGTTTTTCTGGTAACGCTGCTAGGGTACCCGGCACTAACCCGATTTAGGTATGCCTGCGAACGACAACAACTTAACCCACCTGCGAACCTTTGCAATCCGGTTTTGGCCCAACTATCATTCTGTAACTCTCAACCTCCTTTAATGCCCCTGTCATTCGCCCAGTTCTTGAAGCTCGCGCTCTTGGTCTTCGTGTGTCTTCTTACCACGGCAACTGCCTACTCGCTTGATCCGTCCAGACTTCTCACGCAGTTCCACCACACCGCTTGGACCGCTCGCGACGGAGCTCCAAGCCAGATCAGCGCCCTGGCTCAAACCGCAGACGGCTACTTATGGATAGGTTCGGCTCGTGGACTCTTCCGTTTCGACGGCGTCAAGTTCGAGCGATACGTACCACCGCCCGGCATTGAACTTCCGGCTCACAACATTTATTCGCTAAAGGCCACGCAGGACGGAGGGCTATGGGTCTCGTTCCGGCCATCGGGTGTTGGGTTTATAAAGGACGGTCGCATCGAAGTCTTTACCGAAAAAACCCAACTCCCCAGCTCACAGATCTATTGCTTTGGAATCGACGGGAAAGGACGGCTTTGGGCTGGAACCCATAACGGCCTCGCGCTTTGGCAGGATGACGGCGGTTGGACGGAGATCGGAAACGACTGGGGATTCATACCGAGACGTGTCCGCGCCATATTCACCGACCGCAGCGGACGGATGTGGGTTGTGGTAGACAACTCTGTCGTTATGCTTCCACCCACCGAAGATAGGTTCGAAGAATCAGGGGCGGGCTCGGGAGTTTTCACCGCCTTAGGCGAAGCCCCCGATGGACGGATGTGGATCGGCGAATTCAATCACCTAATTGCGCCGCTCGTCCATCCGTCGAATTCCCCTTCCGGCCCTTCTTACACGATCAAGCCTTCGCGCATCGTCGGATCGATGTTGTTCGATCGCGATGGCGGCCTTTGGTTCACGGACGATGACGGTCTGAAGCGAGTCTGCCATCCGAACCGGCAGACCCATGATCTGGTCGCTGTCGACGATTCGGAGTTCGAGGTCTTCGGCGCGACGGATGGTCTCTCTGGCAGCTATGCCAATCCGATCGTCGAGGACCGGGAGGGAAACATCTGGGTTGGAACGGCACAAGGTCTCGACCGTTTCCGCTACAGCTACTTTTTGGCGCATCGAGCGTCGTCAGAGTATCGGAACATCACACTGATGCCGGACGCGAAAAGCGGTGTGTGGGCCGGATCGTCGATCAAGTTGCCGCTCGCTCATTTTGATGGGACGTCCGTTCGGACCTTTGCGAATGCAATGTATATCTCGAGTGTTTTTCGGGACGACGACGGCGTGACCTGGTGGGGCGCTCAAGGACGACTGTTAAGGCAGAGCGGGGATTCGATCACGCAATATGCACAACCAGCCGATTTGAAAATCGACTGGCTCTGGGAAATATTTGGTAACGATTCGAATGATTTGTTGTGGACGAGTTTAGGTGATGACGGACTTGTCGGTTTCAAGAATGGGAAGTGGGAGAGCCGAACACCGCCTTCGAATCTCCCAGACCGTGGGCCGAGTGCCTCGTACCGCGAAAACGCGAGCCGAACCTGGTTGGGATATACCGAGAATCGTCTGGCGCTGGTCGAAGGCGGTCAGGCAAAACTGTTCACCGCCGAGGACGGTATTGATGTCGGCAGGATACGAGTTATTCGCGGCGGGGCCGGCGGCATCTGGGTTGGGGGTGAACTTGGCCTAGCATTTTTTGACGGCAACCGCTGCCGGACGATCCGAACCGACAGTGCTGATCGGTTTGGAACTGTATCCGGAATTGTTTTTTCTAACGACGGCTCATTATGGCTAAACGAGGTCCGGGGCATCGTTCGAATATCGCATGAAGATGTAAGCTCGATCGTGCGCGACCCCAATCACAACGTTAGTTTTCGAAGGTTCGATTATCACGACGGATTACCCGGTGCACCACAGATGAACTGGACCGTCTCGACGGCGGTTGAATCGTCGGACGGGCGGCTCTGGTTTGCGACGGACGGCGGCCTTGTCTCCATCGATCCGGCAAACCTTGTGTCCAACCCACTGCCGCCGCCCGTTTCGATCGGTTACCTTTCTTCCAACGGCCAGTCTTATGAACCTAACGTTGAGATCGAGCTTCCCGAGGGCACGGAAGACCTGAGCATCGGGTACACTGCGCTGAGCCTGTCGATACCGGAGCGTGTAGAGTTTCGTTATATGCTCGACGGTGTCGATCCTGATTGGCGTGATGCTCACGACAGGCGAGAGGCGTTTTATACCAATCTCGGCCCGGGTGATTACCATTTTCGCGTGATCGCTGCGAACAACGACGGTGTGTGGAATCGGGATGGAGCAATTGTACGATTTAGAATTCTTCCGCGGTTCTATCAGACAAACTGGTTCCTTGCTCTCTGCGGAGTTTTCCTTGTGGCGGCAGCAGTGGTCGCGTATCGGCTGCGCGTCCGTCAGGTAAAGGCGAGACTGCATATGCAGTTCGAAGAACGGCTGGCAGAACGAACGCGCATCGCTCAAGATCTTCACGACACTCTTCTTCAGGGCTTTGTCAGCGCGTCCATGCAACTCGACGTCGCGGTAGACAATCTCGCGACGGATTCGCCGGTGCGACCGCGTTTGGAGCGGGTGCATGAAATGGTCGGGCAGTTGATACAAGAAGGCCGGAACACGGTGAAGGGACTTCGGACGCCCGGAGTTGATGGATCGGAAGGTTTTGAGCAACCATTCTTCCGGCTACGGGACGAGAACGACCTTCAGCGGTCGGTGGATTTTCGCGTGATCATTACCGGAAAGCCACGGTCCTTGCACCCGGTTATTTTCGATGAGGTGAGCCACATCGCGCACGAAGCTCTCGTGAACGCATTTCGGCATTCCAAAGCAAAACGGATCGAGGCTGAGGTTGAGTATACGTCGAGGGCTTTGAGGCTTTCAGTGCGTGACGATGGAGACGGGATCGATCAGAACATCGTGCGGTCCGGTCGTGACGGACATTGGGGACTTTCCGGAATGCGCGAACGTGCGGAAAATATCAAGTCGACGCTAAAGGTCTGGAGTCGTCCAGCGGCGGGTACAGAGATCGAGCTGACCGTACCGGCGGACATTGCGTATCAAGAAAGGCGTCAAGGTGTAGTGCGGAGAATAATGGGTGTGCTTCGACGAAAAAGGGATCTCGACGAAACACTTCGGGAGAAGACTAATGACTGACCACAAACTTCGCGTCATGAGCGTCGACGATCACCCGCTACTTCACGAAGGTATCGCGGCGTTGATCAATAACCAGACGGACATGATGCTAATCGCCGAAGCAACCACCGCCGCCGAAGCTCCGGCACTTTTCCGCGAAAGCAAACCCGATGTCGTATTGATGGACCTCCGACTCGCCGACGGCAGCGGTATCGACGCCATGACGGCGATACTTTCCGAGTTCCCCGCTGCTCGAGTTGTTATTCTGACCATGGCCGAAGGCGACGCTGACATACGTCAGGCATTGAAAGCAGGCGCCCGCGGCTATGTGTTAAAAAGTATGCCCCCCAAAGAATTGCTCCACGTCATACGAAGCGTTCACGCCGGAAAGAAACACATTCATCCGCAGATCGCATCACAACTCGCCGAATACTTCGCGGATGACGCGCTAACTGCACGCGAGATCCAGGTTCTCAGTCTCGTTGCGGAAGGATGCCGAAATCGCGACATCGCTGAAAAGCTTTTCATCTCTGAAGAAACCGTAAAGGTTCATATCAAACACATCATGGAAAAACTCACGGCCAGCGATCGGACGCAGGCTGTCGCGATCGGACTGCGTCGAGGAATTATCCACCTATAAGACGCTCCCGGATAACCATAAAGAGTTAGAGAAAAATGCCGATCCGTAGGGATTGAGCGTCGCAACGAGAGGTCTATCCTAAACTCGGAGCGTACATCTCTTTCGTTTTAAGGAGTCTCAGATCTGCAGAGATTATTTTCCACATTTCCCGAAGGCTTGCCGGCGATCGGTTTACTACTCCTTCGAATTACTCTGGCGTCAACATGTTGTTGGCAGGCGATCGCTGCTATTACCGCGGAAGGGGGCGTCGGCGTGCAACTCTACTTTCTAGCCGGGGGTCTGATAGTTGCCGGTGCGTTGTTACTCGTCGGTTTGATCACGCCGATAATCGGAATGCTTGTACTCCTGCTTGAGATCGGAAGCATCGGAGTGGTCGGTGCAACTGGATGGCATGCGGCCCATGTCTATGGTGTCGTCCTTTCGGCCGCACTCGCATTGTTGGGTCCTGGGGCCCTGTCGATCGACGCTCTGATCTATGGCAGGCGTGAAATAATTATTCCCAGATAATTAACTCGAAAGTAGTATTGAAGATATACCCTATGTCGTGATTCGCCTGGCTCGGCTAAAAGGCAACAATTGATCGTTCAAGTCCGATTCTCGAATAACGGGACAGAAGGAGATACATGAGTAATTCACAAGCTGCACAAACAATTTCCATCGCTGATTTCACAACCGACACTAGGCTTTCTCGCGGCACACGCGAATTCTTAAAAGTCTTAAACTCGCCCGAGCCACCTGCTCTGGAGAAGATGTCTCCGATCGACGCCCGAAAAGTTCTCGAGGGCGGGCAGGCTTCCATCGACTACGACTATTCGGATATCGACGAAACCGAGAAGACCATTACTGCCGACGGGTTTGAGATCGTTCTCAATATAGTCCGACCCGCGGGTGTGAGCGAAAAGCTGCCGGTGTTTATGTTTATTCACGGCGGCGGATGGGTCCTTGGTGATTACCCGACGCATCGCCGTATCGTTCGTGACCTCGTCGTCGAATCAGGTTACTGCGCGGTTTTCGTCAATTACACGCGCACTCCCGACGACGTCTATCCGAGGCAGATCAACGAGATCTTCGCCGCAACAAAATGGGTTGCCGAGAACGGTGACGCGATCAATGTCGATGGGAAGAATCTCGCGGTCGTCGGCAACAGCGTTGGCGGCAACATGACGGCGGTCACGGCGATCAAGGCAAAAGAGAACGGCGGTCCGGAGATCAAATCGCAGATCTTGATGTGGCCGATCGTCGACGCTGACTTCGAAACAGGATCGTACAAAGAATTCGGACGCGACCGGTTCCTGACAACCGCAACGATGAAGTGGATGTATGACATGTATATCGCCGATCCGGAAAAACGAAAAGACATTCACGCGTCGCCGCTGCGAGCGAGTGTCGAGGACTTGCGTGATCTGCCGCCCGCACTGATCCAGGTCGCGGAGAATGACGTTCTTCGCGATGAGGGCGAAGCGTACGGTCGTAAGCTCGACGAAGCCGGTGTAGAGACGGCCACCGTCCGGTACGACGGCATGATCCACGATTTTGGTCTGCTGAACGGTCTCGCAAACGAACCTGCAACACGAGCTCTTTTCCGGCACGCGGCCACGGAATTGAAGAAGCGTTTGGGTTAGGAAGGCGAATCAAGTCCGACGATTCCAAACTTTGCCTCGCCATTCAGGCGGGGCTTTTTTTTCGAATACGCTCTTTACACCAACACCGATAGATTGCGAGCGACGATAGTATTCGTTAGGCTTTCCCTTAAGGAATATGAAACGCGGGCCTGCAATCGTTCTCCTGATCGCGATACTGAGCGTCATGCCGCTCACGGCTTTTGGTGCGAATGGTGTGACCGGTACGCGCGAGGTCGAGACGCTGCTTTCGAAACTTGGTTACTGGATCGTTAAGGTCGATGGCGTGGCGGATGAATCGACGCGTCACGCGATCATGGCGTTTCAAAAGGTAGAGGGACGAAAACGCACCGGAGTCATGACCGCAGCGGATCTCAAAGCACTTCGAGTCGCACAGCGTCCGCTCGCAAACTATCCGACAACGACCGCGCATATCGAGATAGATCTAAAACGCCAGGTGCTGTTCTATGTCGACGAGACCGGAACAGTCGCGCGGATCCTTCCGATCTCGTCAGGCAACGGCAAGCGCTTTTCCGACGAAGGACAATGGAAGGTCGCGACGACTCCGCGTGGGCTGTTCAATGTCCAACGAAAGATCAACGCCGTCCACCAGTCGTCTCTGGGCGCCTTGTATTACCCAAGTTACTTTTCGGGCGGCGTCGCCATCCACGGCAGTAATTCCATCCCCGCGTATCCGGACAGTCACGGATGCGTCCGAGTTCCCCGCTTCGCCGACCAGGCATTATTCCGAATGATCAAGATGGACATGGAAGTCTACGTCTACGATTAGAGTGACGGTCGGGCCGGAGGATCACGAATCTCGTGGTAACCGCGCTGGGTTCTCCGTGATCGACCATAGGTCCTATTCTCTCAAAGTCCTCTTGACTTGACCGTTCCCCTCGGCTAACCGCATCATTCTCTACCAATGGCAGAAGCACCTTCGCGGATCGGCGGCAATCGCCCTCGCTTGAGAACGTTCGACGTCGGCGAGCGTCATGCAAGTTGGCTCGAGCTCTTCTTCGATCTCGTTTTCGTACTCGCAGTGGCGCAAGTCGCGCGGATCCTTGCGGACCACAGCGATCTCGGCGGCTTCGTTAGATACGTTGCGTTATTCCTTCCGGTATGGTGGTCGTGGGTCGGCTTCACTTTTTACGCCGACCGGTTCGAATCGGAAGAACCGACATACCGAATTCTGATGTTCTCCGGCATGCTGACCGTGATCGGGTTTGCGATCGCGCTCGGCGACGCATTCACGCCACGCGGCGACGTTGCGGTCGTTGTCTGCTACGTGCTGATGCGTATCGTGCTCAGCACCCTCTACCTGCGCGTCGCCTACTATGTCCCGCTCGCCCGTTCGTTCAGCCTTCAATACCCGATCGGACTCGGCGTCTCGTCGCTCATTTTGCTTGCGTCGCTCCTGGCCAGCGGCAATCTCCGGTATGCGATGTGGGGACTCGCGTTCGCGGTCGAGCTCTTAACGCCGTTACTTAATCTCCGAGCCGCTCGAATTCTGCCGATCGACCGATCGCACATTCCAGAACGCTTCGGACTCTTTACTATCATCGTTCTGGGCGAAGCGGTCGTCGCGACCGGCATGGGTCTCGCGGGTGTCGAGTGGAATTTCGCAACCGTCGCCACGGCTTGTCTAGGATTTGCGATGGCAGCGTCGATCTGGTGGATCAACTTCGATTTCGTCGAAGAGCGAGCGCTGATCTCGGGTTCCCTTGGGCGCCGGTTTAGTTATCTCTACGGTCACTTCTTTATCGTCGCGAGTATCGTAGCGACAGGCATCGGGGTCGAGCATGCGATCAAGGAAGCGACCGAAGCTCACCTCCACATTCCTTCGGTCGCTCTGATGATCGGTGGTGTTGCGGTCTACATCGCGGCGATCACCGCGATCCGATTGATCACGGGTACGTGTAAGTTGGTTTGGCCGCGCTTCATCTCGATCGCCGTTCTGATCGCCCTTGTTTTTGCGAGCTCATTCTTCCCGCCATTGCTCGTCGTTGCCATTACCCTTTTCGTCTTGATCGTCGAGCTAGGTATTGAGAATTATTTTTCGGGCGAGGAGAAGGAGGAAGAAGACCCCGTCCACCTTAGACCCTGCGAGCACGCCGGGGAAATGGTCATCTATGAAGCGCGGTCGGTCGGCGGATGTGAGAAGTGTGTTGAGAACGGCTACAAGTGGGTCCACCTCCGTCTGTGTCTTGGCTGCGGTCACGTTGGATGCTGCGACACATCGCAATACAAACACGCGACAAAACATTTCCTCGAAAGCGATCACCCGATCATGGCCTCGCTCGAAACCGGCGAGACCTGGGCATGGTGTTACGTCGATGAGCGGTTCGTTCCGTTGAACGAGAGGGTGAGTGGGGGGTAGATCGTCGGACGTTGTTCGTTGTTCGTTGATCGTTGTTCGTTGTTCGTTGTTCGTTGTTCGTTGTTCGTTGTTCGTTGTTCGTTGTTCGCGGTAGCAGAGCCTCTTGTTAGCGACGCGCCAACGGACTGGAACGCAGGCGTCTCGCCTGCGTGTCCAAACAAATTCCGATACTTCGGATTGTCGTCGTGACGTAACG
>DATEOJ010000023.1:0-7522 GCA_035274235.1 Pyrinomonadaceae bacterium | reverse complement strand
GATCCGAGAGGGAAGCCCTTCACGGATAGATCTTTCGGCACCATAAGTCTGATCACAGGAGGGTATCTTTATGAGCGCAAGGTCATCTTTGCTGTCGGCAATTCTTGTCTTACTTCTTGGCTTCAACGGTGCGTTCGCGAGTGCTGTTATTCGAGTCGGGGCTGGAGCAAACCCGGCGGCGATCCAAGCAGCGGTCGATCAATTTCGCGCAGATCTTGGAGGTGTTAACAACGGAGTCGGCGGGTCCTTCCCGACGGGCCGGCGCGAGATAAATTGGGACGGAGTGCCGGATAACGCGTCGGAACCGAATCCTCTGGTCTACAACTTCTTCAATGTAAACAGTCCGCGCGGAGTGATCTTTCATTCGATCGCCAACATCGGCGGAAATCACCAGTTCCGCGTTAGTGCGTCCGCCGCTTCTGGTACCGCGGTGAGGTTCGGGAATATCGATGCATCCTATTCCTCGATCTTCCAAACTTTTACCTCGGAGAAAATATTTCAGGCTCGCTTTGCCCATGAGATCGAGATCCTGTTCTTCGTTCCCGGAACCACGATCCCCGCTACAGTGAGTGGGTTCGGTGCGGTGTTTTGTGATGTCGATTCGTCAAACACATTCATCGAGTACTACGCGACTGACGGCAACAAGATCTCCGGCTCTTCGCTGAATGTCGCGAACAACGGGTTGAGTTTTATCGGAACGTCGTTCAACGCCGGCGAGCGTGTTGCGAAGGTGATCATTCGTTTGGGAAACGCGAACATCCAGTCAGGCAATATCGACGGGACCAACGGCGTCGATGTCGTCGCGATGGACGACTTCATCTATGGGGAGCCGAGAGCGATGCAATTTCATTCCGGCGATTTTGACGGCGACGGTATCGCGGACTCGGCCATCTTTCGTCCGACGACCGGCCAATGGTTCACGTTCAATAGCGGTAGTAATACATTCAGCATTGTTCGATGGGGTGTCAACGGCGATCAACCTGTCGACGGCGATTTCGATGGCGACAGTAAAGCCGATCAGGCCATCTTCCGTCCATCGGATGGGAGCTGGTGGATCCGGAAGAGCAGCGACCTCGGTACGTTGGTGTTGACGTTTGGTACGAACGGCGATCGACCCGTTGCGGGCGATTACGACAAAGACGGTAAGACCGACGTCGCGGTATGGCGTCCGTCGAATGGACACTTTTTTATCGCGAGAAGCTCGACGAACTTCTCGACGTTCTTCGGCTACCCGTTCGGACAGAATGGAGATATCCCCGTGCAAGCAGCGGCTCATTAGCTGGTTCGCGACATCGAGCTGAACCCTTAATAGCTCAAGGTAGCTGTTTAAATTGCCTCCACCTAAAGGCGGACGCAATTTAAACAGCTAACTGGACTTTGTTAGGAAACAAGGCTGCCCAAATCTTGGACAGCCTTGCCTTGTTTCGCGTTGAACTTCGGACTAGATCAAGTCGAATCGATCCAAGTTCATCACCTTGTCCCACGCGGCGGCGAAATCCGTAACAAACTTCTCCTTCGCGTCGTCGCAGCCATAGACTTCGGAGTATGCACGAAGCTCGGAGTTTGAACCAAAGATCAGATCGGCTCTCGTACCCGTCCACCTAACTTCACGACTGTTGCGATCGCGGCCTTCAAAGACTTGTTCGGAATCATCGGTCGCATCCCACGTCGTGTTGAGATCGAGCAAGTTTCGGAAAAAGTCGTTTGTAAGAACGCCCGGACGATCCGTGAACACGCCGTGCTTCGAACCGTCCCAATTCGTATCGAGCACACGCATGCCGCCGATTAGAACAGTTAACTCCGGAGCGGTCAGCCCCATTAGCTGCGCCTTGTCGACGAGCATTTCTTCTGCCGAAGTTGTGTGATGAGTTTTCTTGTAGTTTCTAAAGCCGTCAGCCCCCGGTTCGAGATAACCAAACGACTGAACCTCAGTTAACTCCTGCGTCGTGTCGCCGCGTCCGGGTTTGAACGGGAAGGGAACATCGCCTCCGCCCGCCTTCGCCGCTTTTTCAATCGCCGTATAACCGCCAAGGACAATCAGGTCCGCCATCGAGACGTGCTTACCGCTCGGTTTCTGCTCGCTGTTGAAGACACCTTGGATTCCTTCGAGAGTCGTCAACACCTTCGTTAGTTGCGGCGGATTGTTTACTTCCCAATTCTTCTGCGGTTCGAGACGAATTCGCGCTCCGTTTGCACCGCCGCGTTTGTCCGACCCGCGGAAAGTCGATGCCGATGCCCATGCGGTCGAAACAAGCTCCGACACGGACAAACCCGAATCTGAAATTCGTTTTTTCAACTCATCGATATCCGAATGGTCGATCTGCGATCGCGTGTCAGCGGGGATCGGATCTTGCCAGATCAGTTCTTCCACAGGCACTTCCGGTCCGAGATAGCGCGACTTCGGCCCCATGTCCCGATGAGTGAGCTTGTACCAGGCACGCGCGAAGGCGTCGGCGAATTCATCCGGGTTCTCGAGAAAACGTCGCGAGATCTTTTCGTACTCGGGGTCGAACCGAAGCGAGAGATCGGTGGTAAGCATCGTCGGGTGATGCCGGACCGACGGATTGTGCGCGTCCGGAACAAGGTCCGCGGCAGCGCCGTCTTTCGGTTTCCACTGATGTGCTCCGGCGGGACTCTTATATAGCTCCCACTCGAATCCAAAGAGATTCTCGAAGAAGTTGTTGCTCCACTGTGTCGGTGTCGCGGTCCAGATCCCCTCGAGGCCGCTTGTGATCGTGTGTTCGCCGAGCCCGCTCTGATAGGTGCTCGACCAACCAAGCCCCTGTGCTCCGATACCCGCGCCCGCGGGTTCAACGCCAACGTGCGCAGCGGCGTCAGCGGCACCGTGAGTTTTACCGAAGGAATGTCCGCCGGCGATCAACGCGACGGTCTCATAGTCGTCCATCGCCATGCGACCAAATGTCTCGCGAATGTCGTGGGCCGCTGCGACCGGATCGGGATTTCCATTCGGACCCTGCGGATTCACATAGATCAATCCCATCTGGACCGCACCGAGCGGGTTCTCGAGTTCGCGTTCGCCGCTGTAACGTTTGTCGCCGAGCCACTCATCTTCGGCTCCCCAGTAGACATCCTCCTCGGGTTCCCAAACGTCGGCACGACCTCCTCCGAAACCAAACGTCTTGAATCCCATCGACTCAAGCGCGCAGTTACCGGCGAGGATCATGATATCGGCCCACGAGAGTTTCTTGCCGTATTTTTGTTTGACCGGCCAAAGGAGAAGTCGAGCTTTGTCGAGGTTCGCGTTGTCGGGCCAACTGTTGAGAGGAGCGAAGCGCTGCATACCCGCGCCGCCACCACCGCGGCCGTCCGAAACCCGATACGTGCCGGCGCTGTGCCAGGCCATTCGAATAAAAAACGGACCGTAGTGACCAAAGTCCGCCGGCCACCACGACTGCGAATCGGTCATGACCTTGTTGATGTCTTCTTTAACTGCGGTGAGATCGAGCGTCATGAACTCCGCCGCGTAGTCAAAATCCTCGCCCATCGGATCCGACAGAGTTGAATGCTGGCGAAGGATGCCGAGGTTGAGCATGTTCGGCCACCAGTCGCGGTTCGACCTGTGGGTGCTGACGGTGCGTTTGAACGAGCCGCCCGTGAAGGGGCATTTGCCTGAACCATTTTGACCATTAGAATTTCCCATATTCATTCACCTTTCCTTTTGAATAGATTTCTCGAGTTACTTACTGCAGTCCGGACAGAGACCGTGCAGGATCAGCTCGATCGTCTCGGCTTCAAAGCTCGAGAGGTGGGCCGCTTCCTGTAGCAGCGCGTTGGGGACGGGAACGTCGATATCGACGAGCTTTCCGCACGCATTGCAGATTGCGTGGTCGTGTCGGTCGAGATTGCGATCGTAACGACTAGCGCCGGTGCCGAACGTGATCTCGCCGATAAGTCCTTCGTGCTTGAGATAGCGTAGAGAGTTGTAGACGGTTGCGAACGAGATACCCGGCAGAATGCGTCGGGCATCTTCAAAGACTTCGTTTGCTGTCAGGTGTTTCTCCGAGTCGCGAATCACTTGGAGAACGGCCTGGCGCTGCTTAGTGATTCCAAAGCTTTCCATAGCCTGATTCCTGTTTGAGACGTTGTAGGTGGGTCTAGAATAATTCTAATTCGAAAAATGTCAACGAGAATTTTCCGAGCGGGCCGTGTGATAGCCTTAGAATGAAACATTCATAGGAGGTTATAAACGAACATGGGTGCAAATACGGTCAAGCTTCATCGAGTCTTGAAGGCAAAACCGGAGCGAGTATTCCGCGCGTTCATCGATCCGGACGCAATGGCGAAATGGCTCCCGCCAAACGGTTTCACAGGCAAGGTTCATGAAATGGACGCGAAGGTCGGCGGACATTACCGGATGTCGTTCACGAATTTCACGACTGGCAATAGTCACGCGTTCGGCGGTGAGTTTCTTGAGTTTGTCGAGAACGAGCGACTACGTTATACGGATAAGTTTGAAGATCCAAACCTACCTGGAGAGATGGAAACTACGGTCGTCATCAAGGCCGTTTCCGTTGGCACTGAACTTAATATTGAGCAAAAGGGAATTCCGGAAGCGATTCCTGTCGACGGGTGTTACCTGGGCTGGGAGGACTCATTGAGACAACTCACGGCTTTGGTCGAACCGGAGATACCGGATATGTAAACTTGCGGATCTGGAGCGACGGACGTGCATGCGTCTGTCGCCCATCATCAACCACCAGCGTCTTAGCCTTCTCTTAACACACTTCGTAATTAACTACTTCACCTCGTCCGCGATCTGTACTACAATCTCCACTCATCTCCGCAATTTGAATTCTGTCCGCTGACGTCTCAATCCCGAGAAATAACGGATGAACCTATCCTCACAACGATGAATCGTCGTCGTTGTGCGAGTGCGCTTTTAAATTTTCCTGCCGCGGCCTGCGACAGCGTTTTGTAACCCGGGTGAGTCTCCCAACTCATTAGTCAGAACATCGATTACCTATAACGGAGGACACATGACGCAATCCACATCGGCAACCCCAGCAGCCGACACCACCGCCATTCGACCATTCGATTTCGAGTTCGCCGAAACTGAACTCGCCGACCTGCGCCGGCGGATCTCCGCAACGCGTTGGCCCGAGAAAGAAACCGTTGCCGACGACACGCAGGGCGTTCAGCTTGCAACGATCCAAGCTCTCGCAAAATATTGGGCGACGGAGTATGACTGGAAAAAGTGTGAAGCGACGATCAAAGCGCTGCCGAATTTTATTACCGAGATCGACGGTCTCGATATTCATTTCATTCATGTTCGTTCAAAACACGAGAACGCGATGCCGTTGATCGTCACTCACGGATGGCCCGGGTCGATCGTCGAGCAGTTGAAGATCATCGGTCCATTGACCGATCCGACGGCGTATGGAGGAGACGCATCGGACGCATTTGATGTCGTCGTGCCATCAATGCCGGGCTACGGTTTCTCCGGTAAGCCGGCCGATACAGGATGGGGCGCCGAAAAGATAGCGAGCGCCTGGAGCATTTTGATGACACGCCTTGGGTACGAGAAGTATGTGGCGCAGGGAGGCGACTGGGGTGCGCTTGTCGTCGATCAGATGGGTGTTCAATCTCCGCCCGAACTGCTGGCTATCCATACAAACATGGCAGCTGTCGTTCCCCCGGACATCAACGGTGCCGCGTTCACGGGTCAACCCGCGCCCGAGAGTCTGTCGGCAGAGGAGAAGCAGTCGTATGAACAGCTCTCCTTTTTCTACACAACGGACTTGGCCTACGCGCAAGAGATGGGCACGCATCCACAGACGCTTTATGGGATCTCCGATTCGCCTGTCGCACTTGCCGCATGGATACTCGATCACGATATTCGCAGCCTACGTTTGATCGCCCGCGTCTTTGACGGCGCGACCGAGGGTCTTACTCGCGACGACGTCCTCGACAACATCACACTCTTCTGGTTGACCAACACGGGCATCTCATCCGCGCGACTCTATTGGGAAAACAAGTTGCCGTTCTTAACACCGAAGAACGTAACGCTCCCGGTCGCAGTAAGCGCGTTTCCTGACGATCTTTGTCCGGCACCGAAGAGCTGGGCTGAGAAAGCGTATCCGAATCTGATCTTCTACAAGAAGCACGACAAAGGCGGACATTTCGCCGCATGGGAACAACCTGACAAATTAGTTCCCGATATCCGCGAGGCGTTTCGTTCGCTGCGGTAGTTGATCGCGATGATTCGTCTCACGCGCCGGCGAGGTACATCACGACCAGGGGTTAGGCGCAAGTCGAGGGATCTGAGGATGAAAGTATGAATTCAATGAAATTGTTCGCTGTGGGAATCGCGGTTGTCGCCGGCGTTGTCGGATTCACGTCTGGTACGTCTCGACAGGTCGACGCGCAGGAAGCACCGATCTTTGTAAAGAAGATTCCCGACGGCTACCGCGATTGGAAGGTCGTCTCGGTCGCTCATGAGGCCGGTAGCCTGAACGATATTCGTGCCATTCTCGGCAACGACACTGCGATCAAAGCGTATCGCGCCGGCAAGAGTCAGTTCCCTGAAGGAGCGATCGTCGGTCGAATCGCCTGGAACTACACAGCGTCAGAGGAAAACAATAAAGCGTTTGGCAAAGAACAGTCTTTCGTGGCCGGAGCACCCACGGAGTTCTATCTTCAGTTCATGGTCAAGGATTCAAAGAAGTATGCCGCGACTGGCGGCTGGGGATATTCGTCATTCGATATGAACGGCAAACCGTCGAGCGATGCAGCAATGAAGACCTGCTTCGCTTGCCATGAGGCGGTCCGGGGTCGCGACTTTGTTTTTACACGTTACACTCCGTAAGATTCCGAAACTATTCGCAGACAAACAAACTAAAAAAGGGAGGCAGAGATCTATGAGCACTGTTACTACAAAAGATGGAATGAACATGTACTACAAGGACTGGGGAACCGGTCAGCCAATCCTCTTTTGTCACGGATGGCCGCTATCGGCCGACGCTTTCGAAGACCAGATGTTTTTCCTGGCGTCGAACGGGTATCGCTGCGTGGCCATGGACAGGAGAGGACACGGACGCTCGGACCAAACCTGGGACGGCAATGATATGGACACGTACGCCGACGACGTCGCCGCTCTGGTCGACAAACTCGACCTGCGAGACATGATAGTTGTCGGGCATTCTACCGGCGGCGGCGTAGTCAGCCGTTACATCGGACGCCACGGTACGGAGCGAGTCGCGAAGGCTGTCCTTATTAGCGCTGTCCCGCCGTTGATATTGAAGACCGAAGCAAATCCCGGCGGTCTGCCGATCGAAGCAATCGATGGATTGCGCGAGGGAGTTCGGGCGGACCGCTACCAGTTTTGGAAAGGTTTCGCCAACCTGTTCTACAGCCTGAATCGTCCCGATGCGAAAGTTTCCGAGGGCATCATTGACTCGTTCTTTCTCCAATGCAGCTTGACCGGATTTCCGGGCAGCTACCTTGGGATCAAGGCCTTCGCGGAAACGGATTTTACTGAAGACTTGAAGAAGTTCGATATACC
>DATEOJ010000022.1:0-6022 GCA_035274235.1 Pyrinomonadaceae bacterium | reverse complement strand
TCATGCCGAAGTATGTGCTTGGCGTGGTAACCGGGATCGCGTCCGGAGCCGCGATGATCCCATACACCGTGATCAAAGAAGCAAATCCACCCGAGCTTGGTGGAACCGCAACGGGAGTCATCAATTTCATCAACTTCACATTCAGTGCGCTACTAGGTCCGATATTCGGTGCGATCCTCCAGCGGGTCGCGGGCGGTACCACCTTCGGACTCGACGATTATCAAACTACGTTCAGCCCGCTCTTGATCGGCGTCGCGTTGGCGGTGATCCTCGCGGTCTTCTTGAAGGAGACGGGACCCGCGTCAAGAACGACGACGGCGGAGGCATAGATGACACTAGCGACCGGCGTCGGGACCGGGAAATACGAACGACTCCTCGAAAGATGTCGCGGTCTTGAGCCGATCCCGACCGCCGTCGTACATCCGTGCGAAGCGACCGCGTTAGCCGCCGCACTCGAGGCGTCAGAGAAGGGGTTGATCGACCCGATCCTTGTCGGGCCGTTCGAGAGGATCGAAGAGACCGCGGAGAGTGCAGGTCTCAATCTTGGCATCCCAAAGTTTGTCGACGTCCCGCACAGTCATGCCGCTGCGGAGAAGGCAGTCGAACTGGTCCGCGAAGGTCGTGCGGAGGTTCTCATGAAGGGAAGTCTCCACACGGACGAACTGATGGCGTCGATCGTCGCTCGCGATACAGGACTGCGTACGGAGCGCCGGATCAGTCACGTCTTCATCATGGACGTACCGACCTACCACAAGGTGCTCGTCGTAACCGACGCGGCGATAAACATTGCACCGACCCTTGAGGAGAAAGTCGACATCTGCCAGAACGCGATCGACCTCGTTCGGTCACTGGGTTTGGAGAATCCGAAAGTCGCGATCCTTGCCGCTGTCGAGACGGTCACATCCAAGATGCCGGCGACCATCGACGCGGCCGCTATGTGCAAGATGGCCGAACGCGGACAGATCACCGGCGGCATACTCGACGGTCCACTTGCGTTTGATAACGCAATCAGTCGCGAAGCCGCGATCACAAAAGGAATCTATTCCGAGGTCGCGGGTGATCCGGACATTCTTATAGCGCCCGATCTTGAAGCCGGAAACATTTTAGCGAAGCAGTTGAGTTTTCTCGCAAATGCAGCGTGTGCCGGGATGGTGCTTGGTGCGCGAGTGCCGGTGATACTCACCAGCCGAGCCGACAGCGTCAGAACGCGGATCGCGAGTTGTGCCGTAGCGATGCTAGTGGCACATGCCCGGCGAATAAATGTGGAGGTTGCGATTTAATGGACGATTTTGCATTGGTCTTGAATGCCGGTTCGTCGAGCTTGAAGTTTTGCGTATTTCAGAGACCGGGTTACCACGCATGGCGGCTTGCCTCGAGAGGACAGATCGAAGGGATCGGAACGGCGCCGCACCTATCAGCAAAGAACGATGAAGGCGAGAAACTTATCGACGAGGATCTCACCGGAGTCGAAACCGGGAGTGAGGCGATCGAGGCCCTTTCCGGTTGGCTGCGTTCTAAATACGCCGGTGCTCGAGTTCTTGGTGTCGGACATCGCGTCGTTCACGGCGGCCCAAAATATGATCGACCTACGATCGTCGACAAGGAAGTATTAAAGGAACTGTACGATCTCGTTCCGCTCGCGCCGCTCCATCAGCCTTACAACCTCGCCGCGATCGAAGCGGTCTTCGAACGCCTGCCGAACGTTCCGCAGGTCGCGTGTTTCGACACCAGCTTTCACCGCGGGCATAACGAGGTCGCCGATCTTATCCCGCTGCCGCGCGAGATCCGCGATACCGGTCTCCAGCGATATGGTTTTCACGGGTTGTCGTACGAGTACATCTCAACGGTTCTTCCGGAGTTTGCTCCCAAGATTGCGAACGGCCGCGTGATCGTGGCGCATCTCGGCAGCGGTTCGAGCCTGTGTGCGATGAAGGACCTGAAGAGCGTCGACAGCACGCTTGGATTCACTGCGGTGGACGGAATCTGCATGGGCACGCGACCTGGGTCGGTAGATCCGGGTGCGATCCTTTACCTATTTCAGAATCTCGGACTATCCGCGAAAGACGTCGAGTCGATCCTATACAAGAAGTCAGGATTGCTCGGAATATCGGGAATCAGCAACGACATGCGCGATCTGCTCGGTAACGACGATCCGAATGCCCGTCTCGCTGTCGACTATTTCATCTATCGCATCGCGAAAGAGATCGGAGCACTAAGTGCGGTCCTCGGCGGTCTCGATGCAATTGTCTTTACCGCGGGCATCGGCGAGAACTCAGCGGAGATTCGTCGGCGCATCTGTGAAGCCTCGGCGTGGCTCGGCGTCGAGCTCGACGCTGATGCGAACACCGCCAGATCTACAAAGATCTCGACCGCGTCGAGCAAAATTTCAGCGTGGGTGATCCCCACCAACGAGGAGCTGATGATCGCTCGGCACTCGGGAGTTCTATTGGGATTGAGAAACGAAGTTTCAGCTTAGGAGAAAAGAAGTATGACAACAGCGGCGAGAGAAGTCGCTCACCCGGCTTGGGAAGGTTTTACGGGCGGGCTATGGCAAAAGGAGATCAACGTTCGCGCGTTTATCCAGCAGAACTACACACCGTATGAGGGCGACGATCAATTTCTCGCCGGTCCGACGGAGCGGACGACAAAGATCTGGAAGCAACTCAGCGATCTCTTCGTCGAGGAGCGCAAAAAAAAGGGCGTACTCGATATCTCGCAGATCCCGAGTTCGATCACCGCTCACGCACCGGGTTATATCGACAAGGACAACGAAGTTATCGTAGGTCTTCAAACCGACGCGCCGTTGAAACGAGCGATCATGCCGAACGGTGGATTGCGCATGGTGCTCAGCTCTTTGAAGGCTTACGATCACGAACCCGATCCGCATGTGGTCGAAGCATTCTCGAAGTATCGCAAGACGCACAACGAGGGCGTCTTCGACGCGTATACCGATGACATTCGTCGCTGTCGCAGTTCCCACGTCCTCACCGGACTTCCGGACGCATACGGACGCGGACGAATCATCGGCGACTATCGTCGCGTCGCGTTGTACGGAGTCGACCGTCTGATCCAACACAAGCAGGTGGAGAAAGCGAGTCTCGACATCGAGATGTCGACCGATACGATCATTCGAGATCGCGAAGAGCTGGGAGAGCAGATCCGTTCGCTTGGCGAGTTGAAGGAGATGGCCGCGAGTTACGGTTTCGATATCTCGAGCCCGGCAACGAATGCTCGCGAGGCGGTTCAGTGGCTCTACTTCGGCTACCTCGCGGCGGTGAAAGAACAGAACGGTGCGGCGATGTCGCTCGGACGCGTTTCGACTTTTCTCGACGTCTACTTTGCTCGCGACCTCGCGAAGGGAACGATCACGGAAGAGCAAGCGCAGGAGATGATCGACGACTTCGTCATCAAGCTTCGCATCGTACGCTTCCTTCGCACGCCGGAGTATGACGATCTCTTTGCCGGTGATCCTACATGGGTGACCGAATCGATCGGGGGCATGGGCGAGGACGGACGTTCGCTCGTCACAAAAACGAGTTTTCGTTTCCTGCAGACGTTATACAACCTGGGTCCCGCTCCTGAACCAAACCTGACCATCTGGTACAACCCGCGTCTGCCGGATGGCTTCCGCGACTTTTCGTGCAAGGTCGCGATCGATACGAGCTCGATCCAGTTCGAAAGCGACGAGACGATGCGTCGTTCGCTGGGCGACGATGGCGCGATCGCATGCTGCGTTTCACCGATGATGGTCGGAAAGCAGATGCAGTTCTTTGGCGCCAGAGCGAACATGGCGAAGTGTCTGCTATACGCGATCAATGGCGGCCGCGACGAGATGAGTGGAAAGCAAGTGGGCCCGCAGCTTGGCGCGGTGGAAGGCGACTATCTCGATCTCAACGATGTCGTCGACCGCTTCGACAAGATGATGGACTGGCTTGCCGGCGTGTATGTAAATGCGATGAACGTCATTCACTACATGCACGACAAATACGCCTATGAGCGTATCGAGATGGCGCTGCACGACTACGCACCGGTGAGGACGATGGCGTTCGGCATGGCGGGTATGTCGGTTGTCGCGGATAGCTTGTCGGCGATGAAGTTCGCGAAAGTCAAAGTCATCCGCGACGAAACCGGTCTTGTCGTCGATTACGAAACGGAAGGCGACTTTCCTAAATTCGGTAACAACGACAACCGCGTCGATCAAATGGCGGCGTGGCTCGTCAGCACGTTCATGACGAAGCTTCGAAAGTTTCCGACCTATCGAAACGCGTTGCATACGCAGTCGATCCTGACGATCACCTCGAACGTTGTTTACGGAAAAGCGACGGGCAACACCCCGGACGGACGACGTCAGGGCGAACCGTTTGCACCGGGTGCAAACCCGATGCACGGTCGTGACACGCACGGCATCCACGCATCGGCTACCTCGGTTGCGAAGATACCGTTTCGCGATGCAGCCGACGGGATCTCGCTGACCTCGACGCTCGTGCCGACCGGTCTCGGAAAGATGCCGGCCGAACGTATCGCTAATCTTCGGGGAATCCTCGACGCATACTTCGGTTCGACGGGTTTTCACATGAACGTGAACGTCTTGAATCGCGAGACGCTGCAAGACGCAATGGATCATCCGGAGAAATATCCAAGCCTGACGATCCGCGTTTCCGGCTACGCGGTGAACTTCATCAGGCTGACGCGCGAGCAACAGATGGACGTTATCAACCGGACGTTCCACGGCGCATAGGAGAGAGTAATGAGTGTCGAAACTGCGGCCGAGTCGATTCCACTCGAGGCATCCAGCCCTTACGAGTTGCGAGTCGACCTATCGAAGGACGTTCCGGACAATGTTGTAAAGAGTTCACTGAAAACCGGGGATATGGGTTTTCTCCATTCCTATACCACCGGCTCGGCGGTTGATGGTCCGGGTGTGCGTCTCGTTGCATGGACCTCGGGATGTCAATTCAAATGCGTCTACTGCCACAACCCGGATACGTGGAATCTGATGAACGGTATCCCGGTCCCGATCGAGAAGGCGATCGAGGGTGTCGCGAAGTATCGACACGCGCTCAAAGTGATGAATGGCGGATTCACGTTGAGTGGCGGGGAGCCGTTGATGCAGGACCGTTTTGCGGCGAGGCTGTTCGCCGCGGTAAAGGAAATGGGCGTCCACACGGCGCTTGATACGAACGGTTTTCTCGGTGAGAGGTTATCCGACGATGAGCTTGATTCGATCGATCTCGTACTTCTTTGCATCAAGCACATGGATCCGGAGAAGCACATGAAGCTTGTCGGCAAGGAACTTGGTCCGACATTGGATTTTGCGCACCGGCTCGCTGAACGCAATCGTCCGATGTGGCTTCGGTTCGTTCTCGTTCCGGGGCGCACCGACAGCGAGGAAGACGTCGATCGCATGGCGAGATTCGTCGCCGAGATGGGGAACTGTAAACGAGTCGACATTCTGCCGTTTCACCAGATGGGCCGTTACAAATGGGAACGGCTTGGTTTGAGCTATGAGCTCGACAACGTCGAACCGCCGACAGCCGCTGTCATCGAGCGCGTCTGTGAACAGTTTCGGGCACGCGGACTCGAGGCATATTAAAAGAAACTCCCAACTATAAAAGAAAAATATGAGAACGAATATACCCAGAGCTCTGCTGCTAGTTCTTCTCGCCACGTTTGCGGGTTTTCAATCGATCAGCGCGCAAGCAAGAAAAGGTAACGTCACCATTCTCGCCACGGGCGGCACGATCGCCGGTGCGGGGGCGACAGGAACACAATCCGGTTACACGTCGGGTGCAGTGACCATCGATGCGATGCTTGCTGCGGTGCCGGGGATCACGAATATCGCAAGTGTTAAAGGCGAGCAGATCTCGAATGTCGGGTCGCAGGATATGTCCTTCGACATAATGCTCAAGCTTGCGAAACGCATTAACGAGCTTGGTAAGGATTCGGGTGTAGACGGGATCGTTATCACGCACGGCACCGACACGATGGAGGAGACCGCGTTCTTTCTGAATCTCGTCGTGAA
>DATEOJ010000021.1:0-17276 GCA_035274235.1 Pyrinomonadaceae bacterium | reverse complement strand
AAGCATGCTAGCGATCCAACCCATCAGACGCGTCTGGAAGAACTCGCTCGCTCCGACGTGGAATGTGTTCTTGAAGAAGTCGAAAGGGTAGTTGGAGCAGAGCACGAAGGGATCGAGAAAGCTTTGATGGTTCGGGCAAATGAGGAACGGTCGATTCATTGCCCGGAGGTTTTCGAGTCCCTCAACTTCGAGCCGCATGAAGACACGACAGAAAAGGTTGAAGCATCGATAGACCACAAAGGCGAACGTCATGAATAAAGGACGGTCCTCGAGGATTTTCTTGAGCTCGGGGATTTCTTCGTTGGTGGTGCGGACAATACTAGACCAGTCGGCGCCGCCTGTGCGTGTGGCGCTCGATATAGAATCGGCGTGACTTAGAATCGCGTCCTTACCACCGGCTAACGCAGGCGGTACTGCCTGTGCTGCAACACCTGACTGTCCGACAAGCTCAATCACCTCTCTCACAGTCAGTGCCTTCGCCGCATCGTCACCATCGAACTCTTTCCCGAACGCATGTTCGAGCGCGGCAAACGTTTCCGCACGAGCAAGGGAATCGAGACCGAGGTCGATCTCGAGATTCATCGCCGGGTGGATCAACTCGGCTTCCGGTGCGTTGGAGCGAATGATCGACACCACGGTCTGTGCAACCGGGCTCTCAATATACTCACGATCTTCCGATGTTAGTTCCCACGACTTCTTCTCGCGAGCGTGACCGTTCGTGCCACCGGACTCGATCGCTTTCTTCAACTCGAAGCGCTTTATCTTCCGGCTGCCGGTTCGCGGTAACGGTTCCGCACGAATGATGTAATCGCGTACGCGTTGATACTCGGGCAAGTCGCGACCAAGATTATCAAGCGCGTAACGTATGGCCTCTTTCGAATTCGCGACCTTCTCCTGTTTGAGATATTCGAAATCCGGGACGACGATCGCCGCCAGCTTTTCGGCACCCGCTCGCTGTGCCGACTCATCTCGAACGCCGATCACGGCCATCTCTTCGACAAGCGGTGTCTTCAGGTAATGGATCTCGAGATCCTCGGGATGCACGTTCTTGCCCGACGGCAGAACGATCACATCCTTCGCTCGGCCGACGATATAGAGATGTCCGTCGTTATCAAACTTTCCGAGGTCGCCGCTGCGGAACCAGCCGTCTTCAGTAAACGCTTCAGCGGTCGCCTCGGGGTTGCGATAGTAGCCGTGAAAAACGACACCGCCCTTTATGAGCACCTCGCCGACACCGTCGGGACCGGGATCGTCGAGCTTGATCTCCGTGCCCTTTAGGGCCTTACCGACGGAGCCGACCTTATTGTCGGTCTCATACGTCGCGGTCGCGGCACCACTCGTCTCAGTAAGTCCGTAGCCCTGGATGATCGTGAAGCCGAGCTTATGAAAATCCCTCGCGACATCTTCGTCAAAACGCGAGCCTGCCGTAATAGCCAGCTGCAAGCGACCGCCAAACGAATCGTGCACCTGGCCAAACAGTCGATGACCGAGATTAACGCCGATCGAATCGCGCAACCCTCCGTTGATCGCGAGAAGCGTGTTAACCAGCGTCCGGACCGGGCTTGGTTTTGCGTTGATCGCGTCGAAGATCTTCTTGTGAAAGAGATACCAAAGTCGCGGAACGGTCGTCAGCATCGTCGGTTTGAATTCCTTCATTGCGTTGCTGAGCTCCGCTGGCGAAAGCTCTTTTAGATACCCGACCTCGCATCCGTATGTCGTCGCGACCCACAGGTTCACGATCTGAAGATACGCGTGGAAGAGCGGAAGCAGGCTGAGGATCTTGACCTGGTCTGTCAGTTTAAGGACGTGGTTGATGCCGTCGAGCTCCGCGAGTATGTTGCCGTGCGTGAGCGGCACGCCTTTCGGTGTCCCGGTGGTGCCGCTTGTGTAGATGAGGAGCGCGATGTCGTCGCCGGCGGCCGATGGTTGTTGTGACGCGAACGAGTCGGGGTAAGGATGAGAGGCCCAGTCGTCGAATGCCGTGCTGTCTGACCCGCTGGTCGGACGCGAAGACTCGCCCCACATAACCGCCGGAATGTTGCGACCCAGTCTCTCGCGTATGGCTCCGAATTTCTCCTCGACCTCCGCACCAATGAACGCGAGTTTCGCTTCCGAGTTTTCAAGGAAGTTCGTTAGCGTCTCGATCTCGCCCTGAGGGTCGAGCGGAACACACACCGCACCTCGATAGAGAACTCCCAGATATGCGATCGCCCAGCACGGATGATTCTCACCGATCACCGCGACGCGGTCGCCGAATCCCACACCCTCTTCTTCGAGCCGGTACGCGAGCGAGCGGATCTTGTCGAGACTCTCGCCAAACGTGTACACCTGCGTGTCGTCGCCGACGATACGCATGGCAACACGGCTCGTTCGAGACTCGAACGAATCGACAACTCGTCTGAGGTAGGAATCCGACATCGATGAACTAATCCGACAAGATCTTTTTCGCGAGATCGCGTGCCTGTTTACGAATCTCGGGGATCGCGGTCGATTCAAGCAATACGCCTTTCAAAGCAGTCCCAAGCGTGAGCAAAAAATCAGACGTGACACCATTTTGGCTCAGAATCGTGCCGTCAGGCAACGCATCAAGTCCTTGGGAGAGTCCGTCGATGCGAAGCTCGCCCGCCGAAAGTAAGCTCTGGATCAACGGAGATTCGATACGGCCAAAATTACTTTCCGAACCGATGCAGTTTACAACTACGTGCGCCGTCGTCGATCGCTCGGAACCGTTCGTTGTGTAGGCGATATCAAACGTTTCACCGCGCCGGACGATCTCCCGCAGACGTCCTTTCATCACTTCGAGCCGATCGTTTGCCTTCAGTCTTGCAAGAACGTCGGCAGCCTCGGGCGGCATGCGGTGACGAGCGACGTTCCAATACCGACTGAGATGCTGCATGAAGTATCGTTTCTCCGCCAGCGGTAGATCGGACCAGATCCGCTGTGTGTCGGGCCGCAAGCTGTCGATCACCGCACGCCAGTTGCTCGAATCCGAGTCGGCGGCCTTCGCATGACGTCGTACCGACTTTAAGATGTCGGTGATCCGACGCATCGGTTTCAGCTCGTCGTAGAACGACTCGTAGTGATGACCCAGCTCGTGAACCGCCGGCAGAAGTCCTCGCGTCGAGATCGCGCGAATACGCCCGCGGTGACCTGTGTGATGAAGCTGCATCACCACGTCGACCATCGACAGACCGGTTCCGACGATAAACACCGTGTCGTCCGCCGCGATCTTTTCGTACACATCCGACCGCCAAGGGTCGCGGAAATAGTGCGGGTCGTTGGTAAATGTCTGGTCTTCCACCGTCGGGTGCGGCGGCAGGGAATTACCGAATGCGAGCACGACCTTGTGCGACGAGAGCATCCGTCCCGATTTCAGATCGACGTGTGCCTTCTTCTCGGTGAACGAGATCCCCGACGCCTCGTCGTCGATGAAGTTGACCTCAACGCTCGAAGGGGCGTTATCAAGCGCGTCGTTCAGCGTGCTCCGCAGATACTCGCCAAAAATCTTCCGCGGGACGAAAGCCGTCGGTGCATACTCGTATGAATTGTTTCCAAGCCAACGATGAAAGTCTTCGACGTCGTCCGGAAACGCGCCCATTTTTATCGCCGGTACGTTGAGAAGATGATGCTTGGAGGCGGTCGAATAAGCGACCCCGCGGCAGACGGATTCGCGCCTCTCGACGAGATTGATCGTCAACGGCCGCTCGTCCGCGAGTTTCAGGAGATTAACGAGCAACAGCGTTCCGCTGGCGCCCCCGCCTATGATGGTGATCGTTTTCATGACTTCCCGTTTGTTCGTTCTGCCAGCAGCCGATACCGCACGACGCCGACGGTCACCTCGCTGCCCGATCTGAGTTGGAACGCGGCGGTCTCTGTTTTTGGCCGGGTCGCGATTATCGATTGTTGGCTTGGCAATAATCGCACACCGATACGTTCGAACGCACCGACAAAGCTAACTTCTTCGACGACGCCTTCAGTCAGCCGTTGATAATTTTGCATCAGGTTCTCGGGTCTGCGTAGAAATACATCTTCGGGTCTGATGACGAGTTTTGCCGCCTCGCCGTCTTTGAAGTGGTACCCTTCGCCGATGTCGACAGCCATCTCTCCGGAGACAAACTTTCCTTCGCTGACCCTGCCGTCGATAAGATTCGCCGCGCCGAGAAACGTCGCGACGTATTCAGTTTCGGGTCGGGTATAAACTTCGAACGGCGTTCCGATCTGTTCGATACGACCCGCATTCAGCACGGCTACGCGGTCACCGAGCTCAAGTGCCTCCTCCTGGTCGTGCGTGATAAAGATCGACGGCACGCGGATCTTCTTCAACAACGCGCGGATCTCGCGGCGGAGGATCGTACGGATCTGAGCGTCGAGTGCGCCGAACGGTTCGTCGAATAGAAGGACTTCAGGTTCGTATGCGAGAGCACGCGCGATCGCGACGCGTTGCTGCTGGCCCCCGGATAGTTGAGACGGATATTTCGTCCGGTGCTCTTCGAGATGGACGAGTTCGATAAGCCGATCGACGGTGTCGCGAATCTCCGACTTTCCCTTGCGTCTGATCTTCAGTCCGTAACCGATATTCTGCTCGACCGTCATCTTTGGAAACAGTGCATACGACTGAAAGATTACGCCGGTGCCGCGTACGCGTGCCGGAAGTGTCGTAACGTCCTTGCCATGGAGGATGACGCTTCCCGCACCCAACGACTCGAGTCCCGAGATAATACGAAGGATCGTCGTCTTTCCGCTGCCTGACGCCCCGAGCAACACGACGATCTCGCCTTCGGAAACATCGAAGTTGATGTCGTCAAGCACCGTCGCCGCACCGAACTTCTTGCTCAGGTTGCGTACGGAGACGGCGGGGTTGTTGTCGTGGCCCTGGGTCATTGTATTCGTTGATCGTTGTTCCTCGTGTTATGTTATCGAGCCTTCCAACCAACCATAGGCAGTACCGCCTGCGTTAGCTGGTGGTCGGGCGCCTCAGGGAATGGCGGTTACGATCACTCGGCGCCTGACCACCGGCTAACGCCGGCGGTACCGCGTCTCGCTGTCCGACGCGAGCGACGATCGACCATCAACCATCCACGAACTAGTCCGCCTCCAACCAATCTCTCGCAAAGAACAAAATACTAAATATCGCGAACGACAAAAGCGCGAGGACGATCGCAATGGCGTTCGCCGCTTCGACCTGACCTTCGTTGAACTTCGCGAAGATATACAACGGGGCCGTCTGCGTACGACTCGCAAGATTTCCCGAAACGAGGATCGTCGAACCAAACTCACCGACCGATCTCGCAAACGTCAACAACGCACCGCCGAGTAACGCACCGCGCAGCGACGGCAGCGTCACGTGCCAGAACGTCTGCCAACGCGTCGCACCCATCGTTGCGGACGCCTCCTCGAGCGATGTGCTCATCGTATCGAACACCGGTTTGATGACGCCGAACGCGAGCGGGAATGTTACAAAAATATTCGCGAGGATGATCGCCGCGGCCGTAAACATGATGTGCACGCCGTGGGGTTCCAGAAGTCGGCCAAGGGTTCCGTATGGTCCCCACAATAACAGCAGTGCGAATCCGGCAACGGCGGTCGGTATCGCGGTCGGAAGCGAGATCGTCACAATGAGAGCGTTTCGTCCCCAGAAGTTGTACTTCGTGAGAACGTAAGCCGCGAACAGACCGAATAGCACATTGAAGATCGTCGCCCAGAAGCTCGTTACTATCGAGAGCTTCAACGCAAAGATCGCTTCCGGAGCCATCAGTGCATTCCAAAAACTCTCGAGACCGCTACTCGTCCCAAATATAAAGATCGAAGCAAGCGGCAGTAGAACGAGCGGCAACATCACGGCGATCATTACCGTGATGCTCAGCGGTTTCACGATATCGAAACCACGTGTGTGCCGGACGCCTTCGCTCATTTATTTTGTACCTGATCGCGGAATACTTTTTCGATGATGTCGGGATACGCTTTGCTCCAACCTCCAAATAACTGGATCGTAAACGGCTGCTCGATCTTTGCGAACTCGGTGTTCGCGTCGTTGAATGCTTCGTTCGTCACGGACCGGAAGTGATATTTAACGAATGCTTTTTGCGCTTCGTCGGTCCAGAGATAATTGAGAAACGCCTGAACGACCGGACGTTCGGCCGCGGTAACGTTGCGGTCAACGATCACCGCCGGATGCTCGCTGAAGATCGTTGCTTTCGGAATGACGACGTCGATCTCGGCACCGGCCTGCTTCATAAGCAGTCCTTCAAGTTCGTAGGTGATCAACGCGTCGCCGAACCCGGTCTCGAATTGAGTGCGTGCCTCGCGTGCGGAGCCGGGTGTTGAGATAACGTTCTTCCAAGTGTTCTGGAGAAGATGGAGGGCCGCGACCTGATCGGACTCGCCGCTCGATGCTTCCGTGCGCTTCAACTCCGCTCCATACATCGCGAGTATCGACCACTGCGCTCCGCCGGAGCTGACGGGATCGGGATGGATGATCTTTATGCCCGGGGCCGCGAGATCGGCAAAGTCTTTAATATTTTTCGGATTGCCCTTTCGGACGAGAATGATGAACGGAGTTTTGTTGACGATGCCGGCGTTTGGGAATGTGTGCCAATCGGTCGTCGACGCTTTACCTTGGACGAGTCGTTCGGCGTCGCGTTCGATCGATAGGATCGCGACGTCAGCCGGGGCTCCTTGAAGGATCTGGTTTGTTACTGTTTCCGAACCCGCGAACGACGAGACGAAATTTATATCGACGCCGTGCTCGCGTTTCCACTTAGCCGAGAAGGCGGGATAGATATCCTTCTCGAGGGCTTCCTTCATGATCGAGAAGCCATAGACAGTGATGGTCTGTCCCCCCTTTGTATCCCCGGGCGTGGAGGGTAAACATGCGCACGAGAGTGCGAGCATCAAAAACGCGGCCGACTTGATCAGTCTCGTCATATCATTCCTCCGTCTTGTCCGCCTAGGGACAAAAAGAGGTTGTGAAGCACACTCAGGTTCAACACAACCTCCGGAAAAAAATACCGTGTCCTTCTTCGTATTTGCCTGCGAGGTTAGCTGACGGGCTGGAAGCGAAGAAGTCTTCTCCTGGTGTTCAGATACGCCCCCGTTTTGCGTGGTGCAAAACCTTGGTTCCCCCGCGTTGTCTAACGACAACCTCGGCAATTTGATTTGGGTAAGTTTATCGGAAAGGAAACGGGGATGGCAAGGCTTATTGTCTGGACGGTGAGTGTCGCGACTGCGGCGCTTAGATGGATCTTATCCCTGGTCCTTCTTCGTTAGTGTGGCTTCGTGTGGGTGAGTGGTTCCAGAAAAACATCGCCAAATGGAACCACGAACTCACACGAAATCACACTAACCAAGAAAAATCGAACCACGCAAAACACCAACCGCACGAACAAAACGAAAAGAAGCTCACCTATCTTTGACTAGGTACCCGCACGCGCAACGCACCGGGGACAACCTCGTAGACCGCCGGCAGACGCCCCGGCAGCTCGCCATCGATCTCGATGTGAACTTCCTCGCCGTCGTTCATCGGCCTGGCCTCGACTCGCTTCGCGAGCGTGTCTTTTACTTCCGGCAGATCCAGATGAGTTCCGCGGTAGAGCGTGTAGGCGTTAAGAATTATTTTTGCCGTATTGATGTCGCCGATGTTGATGACATCGAGGAAGCCGTCGTTGATCTTCGCCTTCGGTGCGATCATCATTCCGCCGCCGAAGTAACGCGAGTTGGCGACACAGAAATTGACTGTCTGCAGAGAACGCTCTTCTTTGTCGTCGATCTTCACACGAACATTCGTCGCACCGAGCGCGATCACTTCCTGAAGCGTCGAAAGTGCAAAACTCGCACGACCGCGGACCGTGTCGAGCGGAAGCCACGAAAGGGAAGTCGAACTCTTTACCCGTTCGATGATCGAGGCGGCGAGACCGAACGATGTGACGTTTAGAAAATAACGCTCCGTCGGATTGCCGTCGTGATCGGTGAAACTCACTCTCCCGACATCGATCCGCTTTGTCTCGCCATCTCGCAGCTGGCGTGCAGCCTCGCGTTCTTCACGCGACATTCCAAGCGTTCGTCTAAAGTCGCCGCCGGTGCCGGATGGGAAGACGCCGAACTCGACATCCTCACCGGACCGCAATATTCCGTTCGCGACCTCGTTTACGGTTCCGTCACCGCCGCACGCGATCACAAACTCTCGTCCTGCCTCGGCGGCGCGTTGGGCGATCTCCGAACCATCGCCCGGGCCTTTTGTGAACGCGACGTTGTATGGTCCGAAATGCGTGCGAAGATCGCTTGCGATCGCTGACCATTTGTCGCGTGTTGAACCGCCTGCGGATTTAGGATTGACGATGACTAGAGGAAGCATCAGTGGTCGATTGAGAACAGTCGCGGGTTGTCCTTGGTGTACTTTACGACCTCTCCGATCGACTTGAAGTCGGTGAGGTTTACGTTCACATTAGGTCTTGTGAATAGGACCTTGCCGTTATTGAGATAGACGAGGTTCTCGTTATAGTCCCCCATCTTCGCTCCGCACTTGCCGACGAGGATCACGTCAGTGAACCGATCGCCGTTCACATCTTGAAACGCGACCGCCACAACCCAGCAGCCGCTCGTCGGAAATCCGGTTGAACCCTCATCGATGTCGGGCTCGCCAGGCGGTCCATTCTGAAACGCTTTGGGCAATATCTTTCCATCCTTGTATATCGCGATCTCAGAATTCAAAGGCGGGTCGGTGAAGTCGGGATCATGCGTCGTGACGAAGCACGAGTTCTTGAACGGCTCGAAGTCGATCGCGAATGTTTGTGATTTGAGGAGTGCGCTTTTGCCCGTATCGACGGTGTAACAAGCGGCGTTGGAGTTCAGCGGGGTTGCCGTCGGGGTCGCTTCGACTTTACCTCCGCCTGACTTCGAAACCTCAGTTGCGTTTGGACTCGTGGTGTTTGTCGTGTCGCCCGGCGACCCGCATGCAGTCCCTAGAAAGGCAACGGCGACTAGGAAGAGGATTGTTCTGCGGTTTGACATAGGCTTCGCGAAACAAAGAAAGGTTTACAGTTTCGCTGCGCGATAGTCAAACAGGATGCACGAGCCAGGACTGTGCGGAGGAGCTGAAAACGGCTTCGCCCCATAGGCGCCAACTTAAGCCGCGCATTCGTGCGTCGACACGACATCGGCCGCGTAGCGGACATATGCGTTTAGCCGTGGGTGAAGCCCGAAGGGCGGAGCCCACGGTAAAGATCAAGACCGGACACTGCCGCGTCAGCGGTAGGTGCACTGGTCGAACCCATAGCTTAAGCACGGCGCAGTTGTGACGATAACTAGATCAAGCTTTCGGCTACGCGGATCCATTTCGAGAGAGGTTGCGTCGTCGACTTGTGCACTTGCCGCTGACGCGGCAACGACGCGTTTCGATGCTGTCCGTGGGCTCCGCCCTTCGGGCTTCACCCACGGCTAAACGCATCTGACCGCTACGCGGCCGTCGTGCCGTTGAAGTACTAAACGCGTCTTAGGTTGGAGCCTATGCGACAGAGCCCTTCCGCTCATCATAGCGGCGAAGCCCCAAGCCGTTCGTTATCGATGCGAGATCATCGCAACCGTAACAGGATCCCGGACAAACCGCGGTGTGTAACCGACCTCCTTCGACGACTGAGCCATGAATGCCTCAATGTCCTCGAGCTTTCGCGGCAGATTCTTTGTCATCCACTCGACGCCTGTTTCGGTCACAAGCAAATCGTCCTCGATGCGGACGCCGATGTTCTTGTACTTCTCGTACGCGGGTTTGATCGCCGCGATCAACGCCTTGTTCTCGGGTGTGTCGGGAAGATTGGCGAGCGTGTCCTCGCGAATGTAGATACCCGGTTCGTTTGTGAAAACCATCCCGGCTCTCAGCGGTTCACCGTAGCGACCGACGTCATGCACATTCATTCCGAGCCAGTGCCCGAGACCGTGAATGAACCACATGTTGACCTGCTCTTTCTTGGTGATCAGCCCTAGCTTGAGCAATCCATCGGCGACAGTATCCTTAGCGATCTGCTGCAGGGTTTGGAACTGCACACCCGGCTTCGTCGCACGTCCGACCGCTTCCTGCGCCTCGTAAACGATGCGATAGATGTCCGCCTGTTCCTTTGTGAATTTTCCGTTGACCGGGAAGGTACGTGTTACGTCGGCGGTGTAGTGCTCGTACTCAGCTCCGACGTCCATCAGAAGCAACTCGCCTTTTTTTATCTCGGCTTGCGACTCTTGATAATGAAGCGTGGTCGCGTTAGCCCCGCAACCTACGATCGACGGGTAACCCCAGAAGTCTGCATTGCGTCGTCGGTAGGTGTATTCGACCTCAGCCTGCACTTCGTATTCCCACTTCGCACGCCCCACCATTGCCATCGAACGCATCTGTGCCTCGGTCGTGATATCGATCGCGTGTTGGAGCATCTTCAATTCGTAGGGCGACTTGATGTGACGCAGGTCGTCAAAGATTGGGCGGGCGTTCTCGATAGTCTGTTCCGAACCGCTCTTCGCGAAATCATTCTCGACACGATACTCGCGGAGTCCGTTCTCATCTTGCGCGCCTCGCGGAAGCAAAAGATAAACTTTGGTGACCGCGGTCGGGAGCGTGACTTTCTGGTCTTTCGACACGAAGTTCGCACGACTCTTCAGCGAAGCGAGAAACGCATTCAGCTCCTCCGAGTCAACAATCGATTTCACTCCGGATACTGTCTGCGCCTGTTCGCGCGAATACATCTTTCCATCCCAGGCCTCGCGACGCGGATCGCGCTTCGGTAGGAACAGAGTCTCGCTGACAGTGCCGCCGCTCTTCGTAATGACGAGAGTCGCGGCTTCCTGCTTGAGGCCGGTCAGATAGTAGAGATTGTTTTCTTGACGGAAGATGTAATCGACATCGTTCGCGTACAGCTTCGGCTCGGCCGAAAAGAGAACCATTATGCTGTTATCCGCCATCTTTGCGGCAACCGCGGCCCGACGCTTCGCCAGTTCGGCCTGTCGCTCGGCGTCGGAGAACTTCGGAGCGGGCGGCGTGATCTTTATCGGCGGATCAGCGATCGCGGCCGACGGCAACGCGACGAACGACAAAGCTAAGGCGAACAGAAACAGGGAAAGAAGCGATCTTTGCATTTGAGAACCTCGAAAAATGTTTGATTAGTAGTTTTTGGACCAGTTTACATTATACGGACCCGCGGGAATTCGGTTTCTCATGTGTGACCATAGGAGTGGATTCAATGTTGAATCGCCCGCTATTTACTTTGGAGCGGCAAGGTAGTCGAAAAGACGTGACCGAACGCCACACAAAAAATTTTGCATGGGTTGGAGCATTAGCTGATAGGTATTAGCTGGTTTCATCGGCGGGCTAATAGCTATCAGGTAACTAACTTCACGTCGAAAAAGTGGTACCTTAGAAGCCTTCGCCAACATTCTAGTTTCACGGGAGGTAAGTTTTATGTTTTCGTTACAGGATCTTCTCGGCAACCAGCAAGGTGTAGAGGCCGTTGACCAGATAAGCAGCGAGGTTGGAGCGGAACCGTCTGCGGTCAGCACCGTAATTCAGGCGGCGTTGCCGACGATCCTCGGATCGTTAGCGAACAATGCATCGACGCCTCAAGGCGCCGAGAGTTTGAACAACGCGCTCGAACAGGACCACGACGGCAGCGTCCTCGATAACCTCGGCGGTCTCGGAGGATTGATATTTGGAGGCGGGCAAGCCGCACCAACACCGCGTCAGGCAGACGGTGGGGGGATCCTGGGACATATTCTCGGCGGTAGCCAGGGTGCGGTAGTTCAAGAGGCCAGCAACCGTTCGGGTCTCAATGCCGGCCAGGTCGCGCAGATCCTTATGATGCTCGCACCGATCGTTATGGGTTACCTCGGACGACAAAAGCAGCAACAGGGTGTCGGTGCGGACGGCCTTGGCGGTTTGCTCGGCGGATTGCTCGGCGGACAAGCTGCGGCGGCTCCACAGTCATCCGGTAATTCAATGGTGGATATGGCGTCGAGCTTTCTCGACCAGGACGGCGATGGCAGTGCGATGGACGACATCGCATCGATGGCGTTTAAGTATTTAGGGAATAAGTAGGATCAATCCGCATAATGAGAAACTAACATGTTTCTTCTCTGCGGGCTTTGCGGGCTCTGCGTGGAAAAATCAGCTTGATTGCTTAGGCTTTATTTTCACGCGGAGGTCGCAAAGCCCGCAGACAAGAAATGGACTACTCTTTCGTCACCTCAACATCCCTCGTCGTCACATTCTCGAAATAGTCCGATACGAAAACTCGCAACGTATATCTCCCCGCCGCGAGCGACGAGACATCCAGAAACTCTTCACGAAAACTGTCCCCATCGACGCGGTTCGTCGCGATGTAGTTGAACACGGTGTCGGGCGTGTAGCCGGATCGACTTCCGTACGCGTACGCGGTCTGCACAGCGTCGTTCGACGGTGCGCGATCGAAACGGATCGTCCATTGCATCTCGCCTAGCGCAGTTCCATTCGAAAACAACTGATACCCGACGCGATAGACACCGAGCCGTCGTCGTTCGGCGTTCCCGTCGACACGATCGTACGCCCGGACGACAACGCGTGTCCTTTCCGTCGGCTTTCCGTCGGTGATCTCGCGCCAATCCGCTGTGAAAAGTTTGATGTCTTCGATCACAGGTGCGATCGTGTCCGCGACACCGGGAAGCGAGAGAGCGGCGAACGCGTTTATCTCGTGACCCGGTCTGCCGGCGATCAGGTGAACGTGATTCATCGCGTTCAGGGTCCCCAAAACGTCGCCCGCTGCGAAGCGGGCTCCGCGTGGAACGCGGACACCCGACAGACGTCCGGCGTCATCACGTTCGAACTGAAATCGCTTCGCATCGAGAACATTGTTGTCCTTATCGCGGCCTAGACGCAGATGAATGTAACCGAGCAACGGAAGTCGCAACAGCTCGCGTGCCGTTCCGAAGTTGTCGGCGGACTGCGGGTCGAGAACTGTCTCATCGCGCAGAAACCGCGCCGTCTCTCCGTATGCACCGGCGATATCGAGACCGTTGTGAAACCAAACCGGCTTGTTCTCCGGACCGATGTCACCGCGTATCTCGCCCAACGTCCCGGCGATTTCCCGAACTGCTGATTTCGGTTCGTATGGCCAGCGAGTCGCGAGAGGAAGAGTATCGACGGTCGCGGCCGGCTGTTCAGCAGAAGTAGCGGCACTATCGGACAATTGCCGGACGACGCGATTGTCACTATCGCAAACGTAAAGCGTTCCGTCGCTCGTGACGGTAAGTCCCGATGGTCGACTAAATCTCGCGCGACGTGCGTTTCCGTCTAGAAGACCGCGCCGATCACCGGCGAGTGTTTCGACAAAGGGAAAAGCGCGGCGACCGATAACTCGAATCGCGTTTCCGTCGGCAACAAAGATCTGACCAAAAGAGTCAGTCGCGATCGCTGTCGGAGCAACGAAGGCCACGTTAGATAGCGGTCCGTCGATAAGATCTTGATGACCCGAGCCGGCAAGCGTGCTGACGTGGCGGTTCAAATCTATCAAACGAACTCGCGCGTTTCCTGAATCCGCTATCAACAGATTCTCGCCCCATACCGCGATTCCCAGTGGCGTGTCGAGCATCGCAGCCGTGCCGTCGCCGTCAGCAAATCCGCGCTTGCTTCCGGCGACGGTCGACACATGATCGTCGCGGATGATGCGGATCCTATCGTTATATGTGTCCGCAACGTAAATGCTTCCGTCCTTTGCGACGGCAAGACCGACGGGTGCATTGAATGTCGCGCTCCGCGCGGTTCCGTCGGCGGAGCCCGAAACATTCTCGACACCGGCAATGATCGCAACCTCACCCGACGACGATATTCGACGGATCGTATGCGAACCGGTATCGGCAACGGCGAGATCCCCGTTCGGGAGGAACGCGATCGCCGATGGGGTGTTGAGTCCGGTCGCGAAGGATGTCGGAGCGGCAGCGGGGTTGAGTTTCCAAATCGTTCCGGTTTCGCCGTCGGAGACAAACACAACGTCGCCGTTAGTCGCGATGCCGAAGGGTTCGCCTATCGCTCCGCCATCGGTGACGGTTGCGACGCTCTTATACGCGGGGGCGTTTGGAGCATCGAAATAACCACATGAGCCAAACAGCAACGCGCACGATAGCGCGACGAAGAAGAGCTTGAGGTCGATCGAGGTAAATCGGCGGGCTATTGTCATTAGGATTCGGATCAAACAGTTAGGCAAGGTGATTATACAAAACGGTCGGGGTACAAGGCGCGGGCTTTCGCAAAGTCCAGAGAAACTACTTCGCATTGGAAACCGATTTGATAAATCTCGAGCGAGAGCTGTTTAAATTGCCTCCACCCTTTAGGTGGAGGAAAGTTTGGGCTACGAGGAAGGCTTTAGCCGAACTTAAGCAAAAGAAAATTCCGATTGGCTTTAGCCCAACAAGTCGATCGGTAATGAGCTAAAGCCAAAAGGAAGGTGCTCCTTCTTAGGTTTGGCTAAAGCCGCGCCCGGGACAAGTTGAACCTCCACCTAAAGGATGGAGGCAACTTAAACAGCTGACAATCGAGGCTCGGTTCAGAGACGAGACATTCACCGGTCACATCTGACCTCTCATCGGTTTACATTCAAACCCGTTCGCCAGTCGGTTCACGTAAACTACAAACGTTCTAACACTACGAGCCCCCATACGGGCCGCGAGTATGAAACAATGGCCGTATTTAGGCCGTATTTCAACACGCTATTCAATTCTTAAGAATTCTTATGACCCATACAAAAGTCCGCGGCAGGTTCACTGCAATCCTGCTCGCTGTCACGCTCCTTTTTTCGTCGACCGCTCAGGCTCGTCCGATGCCGGGCCCGTTCGATATCCTGCCCGACAATCCGAAACTGCCGCCAGTCAACTGGATCCGCAGCCGAAAGATCGACGTCAAACACGTACTCATCGATCTGAAGTTCAACTGGGATAAGCAACAGGCTCTCGGCACCTCGACGCTCACGCTTGCGCCGTTCAACGATACGGACAAGATCACGCTCGATGCCGCAATGATGACGATCAACTCGGTGACGTTGGCGGACGCCAAGGCGCTGAAGTTCAACTACAAAGGCGGGGCGTCGGATGACAACCTCGAGATCACTCTCGATCGAGTTTATAAAGGCGGCGAGGACGTGACGGTCAAAGTGGATTACGCGACGAACTACGTGAACTCGGCCGACTCCGAAACAGCGATCGGCAGTTTTGGTCGCGGACTTAGGTTCATCATTCCCGCAACCGACGAACCGGGCAAACCGAAACAGATCTGGTCGCAGGGCGAGACCGAATTCAACCGTTACTGGTTCCCGTCGTATGACAGCCCGAACGACTTCCGCACGAGCGAGCTTCGCGCGACCGTCGAGAAGCCGTTCTATGTCGTCTCGAACGGAAAACTCGTCAGTACGAAAGAGAACAGCGATGGCACGCGGACGTTCGACTGGAAGATGGACCAGCCCTACTCGAACTATCTGACGTCGATCGTCGTCACCAACACGACGCCGGTCGAGCAGAACGCCGACGGCATTCCGGTTTACAACTTTGGTTATCCGGACGAGACGAAGGAGGTCGCGGCGACGGTTAAGAATCTGCCGGCGACGATCAAGTTCTTCAGCGAGATCACGGGAGTGAAGTATCCGTACGCGAAATATTCGCAGGCATTCGTCGAAGACTTCGGCGGCGGTATGGAGAACATCTCCGCGACAACGCAGATCGAGGAGATGATCCACGACGAGCGCGAGCTGCTGGATCAGGACAGCGAAAGTCTGCAATCGCACGAGCTCGCACACCAGTGGTTTGGCGATTACGTTACGTGCCGCGACTGGGGTCAGATCTGGCTCAACGAAAGTTTTGCCACATACATGCAGGCGATGTGGACCGAGAAGCTAAAAGGTCACGACGAGTTTCTCTATTCCGATATCCGCAACAACCACGACCAGGTACTTGGCTCGTGGGAGAGCGGCCAACGTCGTCCTATCGTGACGAAATATTACGAGAACAAGGACGCGATGTTTGATAACTACGCCTATCCAGGCGGCGGTTCGGTCCTGCACATGCTTCGCAAACATCTCGGCGACAAGTTGTTCTTCAAGGCCTTGAACAACTACCTGACGACGAATGCTCACCAGCCGGTTTCGACAGAAGATCTCCGGATCGCGGTCGAGGAGACGTCGGGGCAGTCGATGGATTGGTTCTTTGACGAGTGGCTCTATCGGATGGGGCATCCGGTGTTTGAGATCACGCAGTCATACGACGAGGCGAAGAAGCAGTTGACGCTGAACGTGAAACAGACGCAAAAGATCGACGTCACAAACGCTTACCCGCAGACGGAGTTCTTCCAGAGCTTTGTCGATCTTGCGATCGATAACAAGGTCGAGCGCGTATGGATGGAGCCGAAGGAGACGAATGTCTTCACATTCAGTGTGGCGGCGAAACCCAAGCTGGTGAACTTCGACTATGAGAGCACGTTGCTTAAGGAGATGAAGTTTGAGAAATCGGTCGACGATCTGCTCTACCAGATGGCGAACGACAAAGATCCGCTCGGACGCAGATGGGCGATGGGCGAACTTCAGGAGAAGGCGAAGAACGCGGCGGACAGAAGTCGTATTGTCGCTGCATTGGTGACGTCCGCGGAAAAAGATTCGTTCTGGCGTATTCGTCGAGCAGCGTTGTCGGTTATCGCGACGATCTATTCACCGGATCCAGAACCGGGTAAGGAGCGTCCCGCGTTTAAGCTTGATGCCCCGACCGAACAGGCGCTCATTCGTCTGACCAAAGACAAAGAAGGCGTCATCCGCGGCGAGGCGATCGAGTTGCTCGGTGAAACCCAGGATAAGAAGTACGCCGATCTTTTCTTGCCGGCGCTCGAGGATCGAAGTTACGAAGTGATCGATCAGGCATCGCTTGCGATCGCGCGTGTTAAGGATCCGCGTGCGTTTGATGCGCTAAACAAACTTACGTCGGTGAAATCGTGGAAGGGTCGTGTGATGATCGCGGGTCTGCATGGTCTCGCGGAACTTGGTGACAAGAAAGCGTTCGATACCGGATACAAGTTTGCGACTGATCCGAATCAGCCGCGCAATATTAGGACGGTGGCGTTGAGCATCGTCGGCACGACCGGTAAGGGAGATTCACGTGCGTACCCGCTGATCTTTGAAGCATTCAAAAAGGCGTTCGATGCAAATAACGTTGGGAACATGATCAACAGCGTCGAGGCGATCATCAAGATCGGTGATGCACGTGGTCAGGAAGCGTTCACGATGTTGAAGACGAAGTTCAAG
>DATEOJ010000020.1:0-3837 GCA_035274235.1 Pyrinomonadaceae bacterium | reverse complement strand
ACTTGAAGACGCCTTGCGCGAAGCCGCGAGCGGACTCGATCCGTCATCAACCCGAAAAGTTTTTCAGTTGCTTGTGAACAGCGGTGAGATCGTTGCCGTCAGCGTCGAGTTTTACGTCATGTCACACGTGTTAAAGAATCTCGCTGAGAAACTGCGTCAACACGCCGCCGCAACCGGTGATCCGACCGTCGACGTAGGGAAGTTCAAAGATATCGCCGGTGTTTCTCGAAAGTATGCGATCCCGCTTCTTGAATACTTCGATCGCACGCATGTCACTCGTCGCGTCGGCGACAAACGCCAGATCCTCCAATGAAAAAATTCCTGACCGCCGAGTGGCGCGACTTGATCATGGCGAACTACGAGGTCGACCCCGCGCTGCTCGCGTCGCGGGTGCCGCACGGGACGGAGCTTGATCTGCAGGATGGTCGCTGCTTCGTGAGCCTGGTCGGGTTCATGTTTCTCAACACGCGGGTTCTCGGGATCCCGATTCCGTATCACGTAAATTTCGAAGAAGTAAATCTGCGTTTCTATGTGAAGCGAGACACGGGGACTGAATTGCGTCGCGGGGTTGTGTTCGTGAAAGAGATCGTTCCGCGAAGAGCGATCACGTTCGTTGCTAGAACTCTTTTCGGAGAACCCTATGAAACGGCGATCATGCGGAGTTTCAATGACCCCGGAAAGGTTTGCTACCGCTTCAGAACGGTACCGAACATCCACACGACGAAATTCAAGAACATCATGAGGGAGCGGATCAAAGTAACGCGGGGCGATCGTCTAGGTATTCCGGCTGAAGGCTCGCACGAAGAATTCATCATCGAGCACTACTGGGGGTACACCAAGCGAGGCTCAACAAGCACCGACGAGTACAAGGTCGAACATCCTAAATGGGAGCTCTACGCGACACGGCATCCGAAGATCGAGGTTAAGTTTTGGCAATGGTATGGGAAGGAGTTTAAATTTCTGAGAGACGCTGAGCCATATTCCATTCTGCTTGCGAAAGGCTCTCCGATCTCGGTCTATTTTGGTGAGAGATTAAGATAGCCGGGCAAACGGGCGTAACGACAAGAAAAAGCTCCCCTCCATGTTTAGGAGGGGTGGCAGCCGCTTCGGCTCACGGGGTGGTAGTCCAAAAAGAATCTGATTCTTCTTAACTACCACCCCGCCTCGCAAAGCCTCGGCACCCCTCCTAAACATGGAGGGGAGTTTTCTTGTCGCTACCGCCGATTCTGACTCGTGCAGGTATATCGTTAGAATATCTTCATGATCATCGGCATCGTCGCCATTTCAAAAAACTTCGCCATCGGCAAAGACGGCAAACTGCCGTGGCATTACCCCGCCGACCTCAAGTTCTTCAAGAACACCACGACAGGGAACGCGATCGTGATGGGCTGGAACACGTGGGAGTCGATCGGCAAGCCGTTACCGAATCGGACCAACATCGTTCTTAGCCGAAGTAGGCAGATCGACGATCAACCCGACGTCAAACTCGTCCGAGATGTAAAAGACGTCATCAGCTTTGCGGACTCCTTTGCCGGGGACGTTTTCATCATCGGTGGTGCGAAAACGTTCGAGGCATTCACCGATCTGATCGAGAAGTGGTACGTCACCGAGGTGCCGGTCAAGATCGAGGACGCCGATGTCTTCATGCCGCGCAATTTCCTCGACGGCTTCACAGCGAGGGACGAGACCGATCTCGGCGACGGCCTGCGGGTCAAGGTCTTTCAGCGCGAATGAAGTTGGTGTAGAATCGCTCGCAAAAGGAGAAATCATATGATGGGCGGAAGATCTTGGGACGATTGGATCGAGGAATACGCCGCCGGGCATAAGCATCCGGTGAATCGATTGACGCATAGCATCGGGATCCCGATGATAGTCACGTCGGTTTTGCTTGTACCGGTCTCGTTCTTTGTCGGCGGTCTTTGGATGATCGCTCTCGGTTTGTTTGTCGTCGGTTGGATCCTGCAATTCATCGGACATTACTTCGAAGGCAAGCCGCCCGAGTTTTTCAAAGACTACCGGTTCCTTTTTGTCGGCTTTCGATGGTGGCTTAAGAAGGTCGTCGGTGTGAAGTAGAAAACTAGCTGTTGGCTCTCAGCTATTAGCTATTAGCCAACAGCTAACGGCCAGTTTTCCTCCTCTCTTGTCACAGAAACATATCCTTGGAATTGATATCGGCACGTCCAGCGTCCGCGCGGCGCTCTATGATGAGCGCGCGAAGATGCTGCCGAACACACTCGTAAAGAATGAGCGCCAATTAACTGCGACGAACGATGGCGGATCGGAGATCGACGCGGGAGAAGCATTGCTCCAGGTCTCTGCGGTGATCGGGGACGTGCTTGCGCATTATTCAGAAGAGCTGGCTGAAGAGTCGTACGTCGCGACGGCGTCGTTTTGGCATAGCCTCATCGGTGTCGACGTGAACGGTAACCCGACAACAAAAGTTTTTGGCTGGGCCGACACTCGCAGTCGAAATTACACCAAAGATCTCAAGCGACGTTTTAATGAGACCGAGATCCACAATCGTACCGGTGCGAAATTCCATTCAAGCTTTTGGCCGGCGAAGCTGCTGTGGTTAAGAAAAGAATTCCCGGACGTTTTTGCGCGCACATCGCAATGGCTGTCGCTCAGCGACTATCTTGCGCTAAAACTCTTCGGAACTTCCGTGACGAGCGTATCGATGGCATCGGGTACCGGGCTGCTCGATCTCCGCACCTGCAAATGGGATTCTGAACTGCTGAAGTTTCTAAAGATCCAGCCGAAGAATCTCCCACGACTCGCGGATGACGGCGAGACCTTTGTCCTCAATACCAAATTTGCGCGTCGCTGGCCGCGTCTCAAAGATGCGCGGTGGTTCCCCGCGATCGCCGACGGTGCCGCAAACAACATCGGCGCGGGATGCGTGACAAAGGATCGCGCGGCGCTCATGGTCGGGACATCCGGTGCAATGCGCGTCGCGTATGAAGGCAAACCACCAGCGAAGATTCCCGATGGCCTTTGGTGCTATCGAATCGATCGCAAACGCGTCATTGTTGGTGGAGCTTTGTCGGATGGCGGCGGATTGTATCAATGGCTGAGACAGACACTCCGACTCGATGCTCGAGCCGAAGCCGAGCTCGCAAAGCGGGCACCCGGAGCTCATGGACTTGTCTTCTTGCCATTTCTCGCCGGCGAACGAAGCACCGGTTATAACGAAGATGCAACTGGTTCGATAGTCGGCCTGCGATCCTCGACCGATGCGACCGACATCCTCCAGGCCGCACTTGAGTCCGTCGCGTTCCGATTCGCGGAGATATTCGACCGGCTCAATAGTGTCTGCCCGATCCGGGAGATCATCGCCTCGGGCGGGGCGCTTAATGAATCCAGGGTCTGGACACAGATCATCGCCGATGTCCTCGGCCGCGAGCTTAACCTTCCGGTCGCGGACGAAGCATCAATGCGGGGCGCGGTTTTACTTGCGTTAGGACTACCGAATGTAATAGAAACTACGGCAACGACAGTGACACCAAGCTCGGTACGAAACAAGGCATACCGTAAGGCAAGGAAACGCCATCAAGAGGTTTACCGAGAACTGCAAAAATAAGGATGCACGTTATCTCCCGCAAACGTCTGAATGAGTTCGTCAATATACACCCTGACAGTAGGCCGTCACTCGCAAGTTGGTACCGGGTCGCAAAACAAGAGACTTTTAGAAACTTTGCCGAACTGAGGTCGCATTTTCCGACAGCAGACCGGGTCGGTAATCTTACAGTTTTCAATATCTCGGGCAACAAGTTTCGGCTAATCGCGGCAATCCACTATAATCGCAGAAAGATTTACGTCCGCGCCGTGCTTACCCAT
>DATEOJ010000019.1:0-8547 GCA_035274235.1 Pyrinomonadaceae bacterium | reverse complement strand
TTTGGATGCTGCGCGGATATACGCGGGAAGCCCAGTACTGGTATCGAGAAGTCCTGAATGCAACCGACGTTGCGGATGAGTATCGATGGATCCTTCTCGCGGGTCTCGCGAATATGAGCCAGTTCCTCGGTGATCTTCAAGGTGCCCGGGACGCATACAAGTCCAGTCTCGCGGTATGCAAGCGTTTGGGCGACCCAAGATTCATCGCTCAAGCGACGCGCGGAGTCGCCGGGATTTCTTATTTGTTGGGCGACCTGGAGGCTGCGCAGAGTCAGTCGTTAGATGCTATCAGGATCAGTACGGGTGCGGGCGATGATTTTGGTGTAGCGGCTGCGTCAGCCCGACTTGGTGACATTGCTCTTGTGCAAGACCGAGCGTCCGATGCTCTTTTCCACGGTGCAAGAGCTTTAGAGATTTTCCGACGCTTAGAGTTTATGCCCGGTGTTGCGTCAAAGTTGATGAATCTCGGCATGGCGAGCATCGCCGACGGGGACGCGACGGCGGCCCGCGAGTATCTGACTGAAAGTTTGCAGATCGCAAACGAGATCGGCGATTACATAACCACAAGGCTGGCCCTCGAGGGAATTGTTTTTGTCTTGTTCGAGGAGGGCCGCCAACGGGATGCGGCTAGAGTCTCAGGGGCCGCCTTTCGAATTGGAGATGAGATCGAACATGTTCTGGAGCCGGCAGAAAGTCGGATGAGAGAACTCTACCTCACTAAACTCAAAGAGTCGTTGGGAGCCCGCGTGTTCTCACAAGAGTTTGAATACGGCTTAACGTTGGATCACGCCGACGTTCTTGACTACGTAACGAACCACGTCGTTGAAGCTCCCCTGGGGCGGGTACGATTGATTACCGCTCGCGAATAGGTTGGAGGCTTACCGGGTCTACGTGTTCCCGATGGCATGTCCGGTGATCTCTAATTTTCAAGCAAGGACAGGCCGCTATCTAACATCCTCGAATTTGAAATGGGGATTCTCGATTATTCCAAAGATGTTTCCGAATGGATCTGTCACCGTGGCGACTTTGATCTTATCTCCAACCTCTTGAACCTCGCGATGACTCTTTGCGCCTAGATCGAGCAACCGCAGTGGTATACGACACGCCAAAGGTTGGGGACATTGTTGCATGGCGATCCACCGGGGGACAGGGTAGCGGTCATAGTTCGATCCATATTGGCGGTCGTATCTTGGTCTATGCTGGAGGCGGCACCGACGGCACACCGAAGCACGAGACAATAGAGAAAGTAAACGCGGACATGGATACAACTGGCGGGATATTTAGCAGCCCAAAACATGAACCCGGGGTCATTAGGCGTTATAACGGAAAACCTTAGGAAATAAACTTATGAATCCCCTTATTATTGAGGCAAGGAATTTGGTATCGTTGCTGATCATCATTTCCGCACTTGCTCTGAATTCCTGTTATCAATCCACTGTAACCGGGGATTCATCTCGTTCGGACAAAAGATGTCAGGCTCGGTGGTACGATGGCCCTTCAGAGGACCCTAGGTGCTTTGAACTTCAACGCCGTTTGGCGGCAGCGGCGTGGGCAGGCGACGTCCCCGAGATCAAGAGATCAATCGACGAAGGTGCAAACGTCAATGGAGGAGCGTATCAGTCCCTGTCGGCATTGACATCGGCGTCGGACCAAGGAAAAGATGACGCGGTCAAACTTCTCCTCGAACTGGGCGCCGATGTCAACAGAGTCGAGGGTGTCGGCAACACAGCACTTAAATCTGCGGTTTCGTTCGGGCATTTGTCGACCGCGAGAATCCTACTCGATGCCGGTGCTGACGTTTGCGAGAAGACTGAATCATCAGCCCTTCAACGAAGGGTCTCGACGTACAGCTTGAAACTAACGCCTTCTACGATGTCAATACGGGTTTGGTCATTCGCACCGAAGATGAGAACGATCAGCGTACGGATTACACGTACGATCCTGACACCTTGAGACAGACTCGTGTTGATTCTCCTAACGGGGCGTGGGTCGCATACGACGTCAACAATACGCAGTTTCCTTATCACCTAAAAACCACGTCGAGTCTTGACGCAAGCCGAAGTGTCTCAAGCTGGAGCTTCTTCGATGGCGCGGGTCAGCAATTTCGAACACGGAGTCTGACGGCAAACGGCTATCTTTCAAACGATGTTGAGTTCGACCATCTCGGCCGTGCGGTGAAGACTTACAATCCTTACACGGTTGCCGGTCTGGGAGATCCTCGGCCAACCGGGATGAAGACGATCGAGATCACAGAGTTTGACGGGCTCGGCAGAGTCCTTAAAACAAAGCTGCAGGACGATACGATTGTGCAGAACGAGTTCAGCGGAACCGTCGTGACGATGACCGATCAGGCGGGCAAGAAGCGTCGGCAGATCGCCGACGCGTTGGGCCGAATCGAGCGGGTCGACGAACCCGATTCGAACGGCAACCTAGGCTCTGTGACCTCGCCCTCCCAGGCAACCTACTACTCGTATGACGGAAACGATAATCTTTCAAAGGTCACGCAAACGGAAGGAGGTGTCACGCAGGAGCGTGTGTTCGAATACGACTCGCTGTCGAGATTGGTCCGCGAGCGTCAGGTCGAGGCGTTACCGACCCTCGATACAACCGGCACCAAAGGAGCGTCATCACCGACAAAATGGACAGGCGTTTACAAATACACCGGTGATGGTCTCCTCGATTGGGGCGTCGACGCGCGGGGTGTGAAGACCGATTTCACGTACGACGGATTGAATCGTGTTGAGAAGGTGGAATACTTCGGCGAAGCAGGCTACAAGACGCCTACAGTCAATTACACCTACAGCGAGGCCCGAACGGATGGCAATGAACCCTATTACAACAACGGCCGTCTAACGACAGTGCAGACCGCGGAAGTAAACGAGTCGGGACAAACGACGCCGAAGACGATCCAACGCTACGACTTTGACGGGGTCGGGCAGGTTAAACGTCATCGGCAGACGATCGGGTTAAACGAGTACCAGCTCGAATACGGCTACAATCTTGCCGGTCAATTGACAAGCGAGAAGTATCCGTCGGGTAAGATAGTGAACATGACGGTCGATAACTTCGGCGTCGTGCAAACTATCGCGGACTCTCAGCGGACGTACATGAACGGCGTGACCTCTGCTTACACCGCAAGCGGCATGACGTCGCAAGTGACACTCGGCAACGGAACCAAGGAGAACTCCACGCTGAACGAGCGGTTTCAACTCACGAGCCAGAGCCTTACAAGAGGCAGCGAAGTCCTGCAGAGGTACAACTACAACTACGGCGACCTGGATGCGAGCAGCAACCTGAAGAACAACGGCAAGCTGGAGCAGATCGAATCCTACATCGGCTCCGCAAAACAGTGGACGCAGAACTTCCGGTACGATTCGATCGGCAGATTGAAAGAATCTGCAGAGAAGCGCGGCGATACAGGTGCGTTGACCTACAAGCAGGTGTTCGACTTCGACCGATTCGGCAACCTATACCGTAAAGTTGGAAGCAATCCGACGACGGCGCAGCAGAACCCGATCCCGTACACGCCGATCGAGGACGCCGACATCAGCAAATCGACAAACCGTTTCACTACCGGCACGACTTACGACGAAGCGGGACAGGTCACAACAGACAACAAGTTTCGCTCGATGGGATTCACGTACGACGCGAATGGCCGAGTTGTGAAAGCGACGAAAGCGAGCACGCCGGATGCGACGACGGTCCATGACGCGCTTGGCAATCGAGTCGCGACAAAGATCAACGACGTCTGGGAGTACATGATCTACGACGCGTTCGGTCAACTTGTCGCTGAGTACGGAGTTCCGAGTGAAGGCACGGGCGGCGTGAAATATGTCCAGCGGGACCACCAGGGATCGGTTCGCACGATCACAAACGCCGGCGGGTTTGTGGTCTCACGAACGGATCACCAGGCATTCGGCGAAGCGATCGGCTCGGGTGTCGGTTTGAGAAACGCTAACCAAGGCTACGGCAACGACGCATCGACACGACAGTCGTACGGTCTCACTGAGAAGGACGACTCAAGCGGCCAGCAACATACTTGGTTTCGAAAACTCGAGACCCAGGCAGGAAGATGGAGCTCACCCGATCCTTACAAGGGTTCGATGGGTGTCGGCAATCCTCAATCGTTCAACAGATATGCCTATGTGAATAATGAACCGGTACGCTCTGTCGACCCTTCCGGACTGGAGGCCCCGCGGTGTTTAATAGACGGAATCCTGGCGGATTGCAACAGCGCTTTCGGTATTGTCCGATCAGGTGGGGGGCAGTTTGGTCCGTTAAATACGACTCGGTGGGATCCCGCTGCGAATTATGGTCAAGGGGAATGGCAGAATTACACGGTCTATGCGAATGGTTCGCGATGGGTGAATATCACCGGTTATTCGGTAACAATCACTACCTACCTATATCTTGACGGCTACGGTTCGTGGTATGGCGGCGGGGTGTTTCACGACGGTGGCGCCGGCAGCAGGATAGCGGCAAGTTTCACTTGGCTTGGTCCCGATAAGCCAGTGCGTACGCCACATCCTCCCAAGCCGCCGCGGACTTGTGGCCCGGAGAGCAACGCGACATTGGATATCAATGTGAGTGCCGTAGTCGGCGCTGGTGTTCAAGGGGGCGTCCAAGTTAACGGGACTCATGTGTCCTTCTATTTCGGCGGAGCGGTTGGCGTTCCGCGGGGGCCGGCGATAACCGTCATGGGCTCAAAGGCTACAGCGGCTGAGGGATTAAACTACAATACCACAGCGTCTTTTGTAGGAGCTGTGGGCTACGGCGGCAAGCTGAATCCCTATGCGGCCAATCCGGTTCGTGATGCTTACAACAATGGTTCCGTCTCCTTCGGTGCCGGAACACCCAGCCTTGGTGCCGGAGCATACAGGGCAGTGAAGTTTCGGCATACTTGCAACTGAGCCGGGAACTGTCTATGGAAGAAAGATTATTACTCTTCGTCACGGGAATTTTCTTGATCGTGTTAAATGCAGTTTTGGCCCGCGGCTTTATGTGGTGGGAGAAGACCGTCATCCAATTATCTGACGAGTTGAACCCTTGGATTTATAGATTCTTCTGCATTGCGCTTGGGTTCTTGTTTATTTCGATCTCTATTTTGAAGTCATAACGAGGACTGGATGTCGAGCTCGCGGAAGGTGGTCACAGACTATGCTACGTCATAATCTCGGACGGGTCGTATTACTTTTAAGCGTTACGATTTGCGGGGCATGTAGTGTGGGCGAACGTCACGCAGTCGCTGAACAAGAAGTCGTCAAAATCCGGCATTTGATATTCGAATCTCGTTTTGAGGAGGTCTATGACAACGCTAGTGAAGAGTTTAAAAGAACCGTTTTGCTCGCCGAATTCGAAAAAACATTGTCAACAGTCAGGCACGAGCTCGGTGAACCCGAACGGTTCAGATTGGTCCAAAAAGGCGTCAGTCAAGATCTTTCCCACGGAATGTTGCTTATTCTCATCTACGACGCGAATACCCCAGATCGGGTTGTGAGGGACGAGTTTGTATTCGAGATGAAAAATGGCCGCCCAAAGCTCTTTAACTATCGTTACGAGCCAAAGTAAACGGCATCATCAATGTTCCGTAAGTTTCTCGCACTACTCCCACTAATGGCAATTCTCGCAACAAGCATCGCCGCTCAGAGTGCATAGCCCGTCTCGCAGCTCTGGAATACTAGAGGCCACTATTGTTACTGGTCCGGAGTGATTATGCAGAAAGTGATTTTTGTTTTTGTGCTATTGCTACTGCTGCAGTCAGCAACGTCTTGTCAGGTTCGTAAAGCGCCGGATCCCGAGTTGGAGCATTTTGATTCAATTTCTCGTAGCGCAAACGAAGCTCTACTAAAAAGGGATTTCGCGGAAGCTGAAAGACAGTTTTCCGATGCCGCCGCTTACGCTGAAAAAATCAAGTGGGTCGATGGGGTGGTTATGTCGAAACGTAATATTTCAGGCATCAAGATCGCACAAAAAGACCTCTCAGGAGCTGAGGAAGTATTGCTTGATGCAAAGCAAATTTGTCTTCAGGATCAGAAGTGTTCCGGCGGACAGCTGGATTCTATATTTGGTCACTTGGTAAAGTTCTACGCGTTTCGTAAAAAAGACCCCTCCAAAATATCCGGGCTTGTCGATGAGGTCATTGGGTCCCGGTCTAGGCTTGCAGACAGCAAACCGATCGAGGCCATCCTGGAGTCGATATCCGAGGATTTGTCTGTAGCCGGCTTTAAGGCCCAAGCCGAAGAAGTCAGATCCCGGCTTAACGAGCTTTCTGATTAGCTGCGCCCGATAGGTGCAGAGCGTTCGGATACTTAAGACGGTTCTGAGGGAACTCAGTAGTATCTGGGTCAAAAAAACGTCGGGCTCCAGGCCTACGGGTATTGGAGGGTACTTTTAGTTCGGCTCTTGTTGTTTTCGCGCCGCCGCCGCGAACTTCGTAGGCGTTTATTCCCGCGCCTCCGTCGGCGCGCATCAGTCGACAAATACCCGTCTGAAACGAAATTTTGTAGGCATTATTCTGGTAAAAAAAGAAAGGCAGGGGCGTCGAGCGGTGTACCTGTAACTTGCTGATACTGGGAGGGTAAGTCCGAAAGTCAGTCATGCGGACCGTGGGGTTGCCGTGAAAAGGGGCGAATCCCGCATCCGCCGCAAAGTATCGATTTTAATGGTGGCGGGGGGGAGGATCGAACTCCCGACCTTGGGGTTATGAATCCCACGCTCTAACCATCTGAGCTACCCAGCCACGAATTTCAGATTATAGTTTCCGAGCCTGAAAAATCAAAATCAACGGGTCTTCACGTTGTGTCCCTGCGAATCGTGGCATTCGGTGACTTCGGTGTGTTCCGTGTTTTCCGTGGTCTAGATGAGAACAACCACGGAATACACCGAACACGGAAGGACACGGATCCGCGCGGCGGACCAAACTGATTTTTCAAGAGGCTGGTAGAATAACCGGAATGTCTGTCGGCACATGACTATGCCAAACGTATTTGCGGCAGCCGCTACCGACCATACCGGCGTTCTACTAACTCTGTTCATCATGCTCGTCGCGGCGAAGCTGATGGCGGAGATCTTCGAGCGTCTGAAGCAGCCGGCGGTTGTCGGTGAGATCCTCGCTGGGGTCATCATTGGTCCGAGCCTCCTCGGGTGGGTCGCGCCGTCGGAACTCATCTCGATACTTGCCGAGATCGGCGTCATCTTTCTTCTGTTCACCGTCGGACTTGAAACCAAACCTCGATCGATCTTTCAGGTCGGAAAGCGAGCGGTTCTTGTCGGTGTCCTCGGCGTCATTCTTCCGTTCATCGCCGGTTACTTTATCGCGATGGCGTGGGACGGTTCGTTTGCCGAGGCGATGTTTATCGGTGCGGCGATGGTGGCGACATCGGTGGGGATCACTGCGCGCGTTCTTGGTTCGATGGGTCTTCTCGACAAGGAGACGTCGCGGATCATTCTCGGTGCTGCGGTGATCGATGACATCCTCGGTCTGATCATTCTGTCGCTCGTCTCAGCGGTCAGTCAGGGAAGTGTGAGTTACACAGGTCTCGCGAAGACGACGGCCGCTGCGGTCCTCTTCACCGCGTTTGTCGCGCTCATCGGTTCGCGGCTAATGAACAAACTTGCACCGAGCGTCGACCGACTTCGTGTAAGCAAACCGTTCTTCAATGTGGGTTTGATATTTTGCCTCGGACTCTCGTTAGCGTCGCTCTACATCGGCGTCGCGGCTATCATCGGCGCGTTTCTCGCCGGCATGGCGCTCGCCGAAGCGACCGAAGACAAAACAAGAATGCACCGGATGACGAGCGGTGTGACGGAGTTCCTCGTTCCGTTCTTTCTCGTTAGCATCGGGATGCAACTTGATCTCGCGATCTTTCGCGACTCTTCGGTTATCGCACTCGCCGTGGTAATCACGATCGCGGCGGTCGTGACAAAGTTTATCGGCTGCGGTCTCGGTGCGTACGGAATGTCGAAGCGCGAGATGGCGCAGGTCGGCGTCGGGATGGTGCCGCGCGGCGAGGTTGGTATCGTCGTTGCGCAGATCGGTCTTGGACTCGGTGTGATAAGCGGTCAGTTTTTTGGTTCGGTGCTTTTTATGGCCGTCGCGACTACGTTGATAGCGCCGCCGCTCATAAAGATCTTCTACGCGGAGGATCGCGATCAGGATGGGAAGGAAGATGTCATCGTCGAGACCGACGTGACGGATGATTTCACACGCATTGGTTGATCGATTTGGTAGAATCGTTTCATCGAGGCTGAAATGAAGTACCGCAGTCAGATGTTGTTTGGGAGCATCCTCTCGTTACCCCTCATTATTTTTCTCTTCATTCCCGCAGCAGGTCAGGTTCTTCGTTCAATCACCGTCATCACCGAACCAAACGCCACAGTCTGGATCGACGATATGCGCTTCGGCACGACCGACGACAAAGGTCGACTTAAGATCTCGTCGGTCCCGGCCGGCGTTCGCGTTCTGCGTGTTCGTGCAGAAGGATTTTCTGAAGTTCGCAAGAGTCTGCCGGCAACAACGAGCGGCGATGTTAACGTCGCTTTGACGAA
>DATEOJ010000018.1:0-7858 GCA_035274235.1 Pyrinomonadaceae bacterium | reverse complement strand
AAGGTAATGAATATGAAAAAGATAAAAACGAATCGCAATCTATTGAGATTCGGCGCTCTGTTGGTGCTGGTGGCAATGTGGGTGATCACCCCGTTCGCCATAGGCGACCGCACCGCGAGCGCCGAAGAGATGATCAGCGATGTCATTCGTATCGGCGCGACTCTAACCGGAGCTCCGATCAATGGCGTGACGCCGACCGGATTTGGCGAATATCGAGTTGATGATCAAAACCGTAGACGGCTGGACATTGACGGGTTCTCGGTCAATCTACCGGCGGGCACTAGCCTGGCCGTGTCCGTCAACAACGCCGTCATCGGGAACGCAAGCGTGAGTTCGTGCGGCACGTTCCTCTTTAGGCTCCGGACGGACGACGGTCAGCAGGTCCCGGTGATCACAGCGGGGATGCCCGTTCAGATATCAAACGGTGGCAATGTCGTTCTCACTGGTACATTCGGTTCCGCAGGTCCGAGTCCTTCGCCCTCCGGATCGCCCAGCAGCAGCCCGAGCCCGTCCCCAAGTGCCTCGCCCTGTGCGAGTCCTTCGCCGACCGGCTCGCCAACCGGCAGCCCGAGTCCGTCGCCGACCGGTTCACCAAACGGAACACCGAGTCCGTCGCCTTCAGGTTCACCGGGTCCGAGTCCTTCTCCGACCGGTTCACCGAATGGTGAGTTCGAATTGTTCGCGGGTCTAACCGGTCCGACGATCAACGGCATCCTTCCGAACGGCTTCGCGCAGTTCGAAGTTCACAGCAGCCGTCTCGAACTTGAGATCCGCGTGCGTCAGGTCAACTTGCCCGCCGGCTCGCAGCTTCCTGTCATCGTCGACAACGTGAACGTCGGTTCGTTGTTCCTCGAGAGCGGTGGCGAAGGACGCCTTCGACTCCGCACAGACAACGGTCAGCCGGTTCCTCCGGTCGTCGTTGGTTCCTCGATCGCGATTCGAAGCGGCGGTAATAACATACTGACCGGAACCTTTGGCGGCTTTACAGGACCGAGCCCGAGTCCGAGTCCGAGTGCCAGTCCGTCACCCGGCGGGACACCGAATCCGTCACCCAGCCCAAGTCCGAGCGCTAGTCCGTCGCTTGGTCGTTCGTTTGAATCGCACCTAAACGGAGCGGGAATGACTCCGTCAGTTCAGACTAATGCAACGGGCGAGATCAAGGTCACGCTCAATGCGACGGAAACTCAAGCGACGATCTTCGGTGAGTTTCACAATCTCGGTACCAATCAGACCGGTGCACGCATCGAGGCACTCGTCGGCGACGGAGTTCTCGTTCGCGAACTCGGAGTTGTTGGCGGCCTCAACGGAAATTTCCCATCCGTCACGATCGACGTCACCGCGGCACAAGTCAGTCAACTTCGCAGCGGTCTTTGGTCGGCGGTCATCACAAGCGTGAACAATCCCGCTGGTGAGATCCGTGGACGATTTATCCAGCGCTCGAACCTCGCAGACTTTGACGGTGACGGCAGCAGCGACTTCGCGGTCTTCCGACCGAGCGAGGGTACTTGGTACTCCATGAACAGCAACGGGTTCACGGCGTCTTCGCTAGGAGGTCCGACTGACAAGGTAGTCTCCGCCGATTACGACGGTGACGGCAAGACTGACACCGCGGTGTTCAAGAACGTTAACGGTGCCGGCATCTGGCAGATCAAACGCAGCTCCGATTCGGGTATCACCGCGACGCAGTTCGGATACTCGACCGACATCCCGGTCCGCGGCGACTTCGATGGCGATGGCATCAATGACATCGCGGTCTATCGTCCATCGAACGGTGTCTGGTATATCCGCAACAGCTCGCGGAACGATTACACGATCGTCCGCTACGGCCTCGCAGAAGACAAACCGATCGCCCTCGATATGGACGGCGATGGTCGTGACGATATCGCGGTCTTTCGTCCGAGCACGGGAGTCTGGTACTGGCTGTTGAGTGCGAATGCACGGACCGGTGCCGTAAGATTCGGTCTCGCTGAAGACGTTCCGGTCCGCGGTGACTTCGACGGCGACGGCAAGACTGATATCACGGTCTATCGTCCGTCGACGGGGATCTGGTACACGCAGTTCTCATCGACCGGCGGGTATCGATCCGTGCGTTGGGGGCTGAGCGGTGATTTGCCGGTTGCCGGTAAGTACGATGGCGATAACAAAGCGGACATCGCTTTGTTCAGACCGTCGGACGGAAAGTGGTACATCCTCCGGAGCACGGATGGAGCGTTCCAGCAGATGCACTTCGGTCTGACCGGCGACATTCCGGTGAGTGCGAGATAAACAAAAACGCCGCCTCGACGGCGGCGAATGGATAAGGAATTCGGCGTGACCCCGAATTCCAATGCGATCCGGTCAATGAGCCCTCCTCTTGACCGGATCTTTTTATTGTTCGAGTAGTCGCTCGATCTGTTTGAGATGGCGAAGCTCATGGCCGCCCTTCAACGCGAACCATTCGTGCGCCGTGATCTCACCAAAGAACGGATGCGGAAACGTGAAGGAAGTGCCGTCGATAGTTTCAAACTTCGCACGCAACTCCGCAGCTCGGTCGGCATTCTCGTCGAGCCTGGCAATCGATTCTTCGATAGAACGCTCACCTGTCGGTTTTACGAAATCGGGAGCCTCGACTTTCATCGCTGCGATCTCGCGACTCTTGCTCATGAATCCGTCCGAGATCTTCACCGAGTTCGCAGCTTGCCCGGCCGCCTCCGCTTTCTTGAGAAGCTTTGCGCAGATCTTCAACGTGCTCTCGTCGACTATCGCAATATGCTCGACGATCTCCGCGACGTTCCACAGTTCTCCTTCTCTAGCAGCGCTCACTTGTTCGTCGGTGAGCGACGAAAGAAGATCTTTGAGACGTTGCCGGACCTTTGCGTTACCGTCGTAGATGTCAGCTATCGTTTCGAATTTCATAACCATCGGACGTCAAACTTTAGTTTGACGTAACTGGCAGACAACAAACTGAAGTTTGTTGTCCTACCTTGCCGTCGCCTGCGGCGTTAGCACCAGCCGATGCCACCGCGGGAAACTCGTCACACTGTCAGCCTCGTTCTTCATGCGTTTTATATACGCGGTTTGAAAATACAACAACCCGTCCGGCTGCCAATTGAGCGCAACGATCGGGTTGAACGAAACGAGGGTCCCCGCATCCGGAAGCGTGTTGGGCTGTGCGTTGTTCGCGGCCGGAGCTGCGTTCGCGTCCGTTTGGATGTTCTCCGCGTTCAACTTCGATTGCTGTTCCCGATCGTAAGCCTGTGATGAGATCAGCAAATTGTTTCGCAGCGGGATCGCGGCCTGGGTCGGTGCAGTCCCGTTTGCGTCGTAAAGTCTGATCTGATGCTCGAAGGCACACGCCACCTTCGTCGAGTCCGGTGACCAGACCGGCTGGACAGCGGTCAGCGCATCGTCGAGTCGACGCTCTCGTCCGTTCTTCTCAACAACACGCGGACGACCGACCGGTACAAAGATCTCACCGGCCTTGTCTGCATTATCTGAAAGGTAACGAAACTCGATCGACTTCGCCGCCAGCGCGGCGAGCATCGAGCTGTCGGGCGACCAAACGTAATAAAAGTAGATCAACCCCTCATTCTGCGTGATCGCACGAGCGCCGAGACCTTCAGCGTCGCAGATATAGATCTGCTCGGTTCGGAACGTCAGGATCCCCGTCGGGGCAGCCGGTGTCGGCGCGGCTGTCGCGACATTAGTATCGACATTGGCGTCTGCTTCGGGAGTCTCCGTCTGCGTTGTCGTGTTTTGATTTGAGGGCGCGGTCGATGTCTCCGGATCAAGAACCGGAGCTGCTGCCGTCTCGTCGATCGTGACGCCCCGGATCATCGCTACGAATGCGACCGACGACGAATCCGGCGACCAACGGATCGTGTCAGGGAAATGAACTGCCATGGCATCGGCCGTGATCTTGTTCAGTAACTGACCGGCGTCGTTGTACATGTCGAGTCGGAACTCCAACGGCTGGTCGCCCGCTTTGTGATAGATCGCAAGAACACGCTTGGAGTCGGGTGATGCGATGGTCCGGTCGAGAACTTCCTGCGGACGGTTCTGATCGAAGTGACCCTGGACTCCCGGATTCCGCTCGTCGCGTGTGACACCGGCCGTACTCTCGTTAGGAGGTGGAACGTCGGGCTCGTATCGATAGTTGAGACGGACGGATGGGATCTCACCAAGTGAGGACGGACCGAAGCCAGCCGGTCCGCTTTCAGGACCGCGTGAGCAGTTGATCGAGACGACCGTCACAACAAGCGCGGTCAATAGAAGCCAATGTCGCATACCTACTAATTCGGACGACAAACTTTAGTTGTCGGTCGCTCATAAAGAACAAACTGAAGTTTGTTCTCCGTCCGTTATCCCGCTTTTACTAACTCAGCCTTCAGATAATCGCGATACAGTTTCTGCTGCTCGGCCGTCGGGTTCTGCACGGGGCGAATCGAAAAGTCGGTTCGGTTGTTCGCACCTAGCTTGAATTCCATGTCGCGCATTTTGTCGAAACGGAATATCGTCAGCTTTACCGTATCGCCCGGCTTTTTCTCGCTGAGATACGACGTCAGAAACGCGTTGGTCGCGCGGTAACCGTCGATCGCGATGATCTGGTCGCCGGTGTTCAGGCCTTGCTCATACGCGGGTGTATCGGCGGCGATCGAACGAATATTCAGACGACCGGCCTCTTCGGAAAAATCAGCGCCGATGTAAGCCCGGTTCTTTGCCGAGTCGTCGCGCAAGATTTGAAGACCGATGGCACTCAGGATTCCGGTGAAGTCCAGCTCCGCTTCTCCGCGAACATATTTGGCGAAGAAATCGTCGAGGCTCTTCCCGGCCGCAGTCTCAGACGCTTTCTGAAAATCGGCCGGCGTATAGTTGCGACCCTTCTTGTAGAAGTCGTTGTAAAGCGCGCGCATCACGTCGTCCAACGACTTCGCTCCGCCGGACGCGCTGCGGATCGTGATGTCGAGGAGCATGTTCACGATCTCGCCCTTGTCGTAGTACGAGATCTGATTGTTCACCGCGTTCTCGTCCTGACGGTAATACTTGATCCATGCGTCCATGCTCGCTTCTTCGAGACTCGTCTCGAATCGTCCCGGACGATTTTGAAGCTGCTCGAACGCCGTCGCTTTCGTCTCGATCAATTCACGGTCCGTGATCAGACCTGCACGACGAAGCAGAACGCCTTCGTAGTAAGCAGTGGCGCCTTCCGCGACCCAAAGTAATTTGGTGTAGTTCTCATTCTCGTAATCAAACGGACCGAGCACGTCGGGACGGATACGCTTCACGTTCCAAGCATGGAAGAACTCGTGCGCGACGAGCGAGAGGAAACCTTTGTAGCGTGTGTCGGGTTTGAAACCGAAACGGTTGAATTGAAGCGCCGTCGAATTGAGATGTTCGAGACCACCGCCGCCGCGCAGATTCACGATGAACGTGTAATCGTCGTACGGCAGGTCGCCGAAGATCTTGTAGGCCTCTTCGATTATCTTTGACGTATCGGTCGCGAGCTTGTTCAGGTCGTAGTTTCCGTCGCCGGTAATTACGTAGCGGTGCGGTTTACCCTGCACGTTGAATTTGATCTCTTTATAGTCGCTGACCTCGAATGGCGAGTCGTAGAGGATATCGAAGTTCGAAGCGCGAAACGTGTTCGTCTGACCGGCGACCGCGGGCAGTCCGGTAGCGACCTTCCAGTTCGAGTAAGGCTTGACCGTGACCGTCGACGGTGCAGCGAGCTGACCAGTCGGGAACATAAGCGTCGCAGCGTTGTTCCAGAACCCGTGCTCATCGTTCAGCTCGTTGGTGCGGACCGTCAGCTCGTTCGAATAGACCCGATAACTCGCGACGATCTCTTTCGCGCCGCCGGTCGGAATTCGCCACGTGTTCTTGTTCACCTTTTCCCACGCCAATGCTTTCCCGCTAGTGTCGCGTGCGGCGAAATCTTGTACGTGCCTAGCGTACTCGCGGACCAGATAGCTGCCCGGTGTCCAGACCGGCATTTTCACCTCTGCTGATTCCGGTGCCTTGTCGTACTTCAAACGCATCTCCACCTCGAGCAGATGCGTCCACGGTTTCGACATCGAAACGGTGTAACTGATATCCGGCACTGAGGCCGGCTGCTGTGCTGACGCCTTCGTCGAGCTAGTGCGTTTCGGTTGCGCCGGTGTTTCCTGGTACATAAAAAAAATGAATGCGAGGGATATAACGGTAACGTGAAAGATCGAGTTCAGTTTTACTTTCATGGATCAGCAGTGTCTCCAAAGATTCGAGCGAGTTGGCTTTTTGTTATCTTACTATAAAGTTATTCGCAGAACTCTTTCGCGTCTCCCGAGCCATTCAGTGTTTTTTCCGTGTGTTCCGTGTATTCCGTGGTTCTTAACGCTGGAACCACGGAATACACGGAATACACTGAACACGCGGAAAGAGTTTAGATACTTATGCAGGATCAACCTGTCCAGGAAAAATTCTTCACTACGCCGTTGATCCTGATCTTTCTGATCGTGTTCATCGATCTCATCGGCTTCGGAATGGTCATCCCGGTTTTGCCGATCTACGCCCAGACCGAGCCGTTCATGGCGAGTCCCTTCGAGATCGGAGGACTCGTTGCGGTTTACTCGTTGATGCAGTTTGTCTTTTCGCCGATCCTCGGAAAACTGTCGGACCGGTACGGGCGTCGACCAATATTATTCTTCAGCTTGATCGGTTCCGTGGTCGGTTATGTGGTGCTGGGCCTGGCAGAGACTGTGTTGCTTCTCTTCGTCGGACGGATCATCAGTGGGATAACGGGCGGCAACATATCGGCGGCGCAAGCTTATATCGCCGACGTCACGAAGAAAGAAGATCGCGCCAAGGGAATGGGATTATTCGGAGCGGCGTTCGGTCTCGGGTTTGTTCTCGGTCCGGCGATCGGCGGCATTACGAGCAAGTACGGTGTTCATGTGCCTTTCTATATCGCGGCCGCCCTTTCGCTGACAGCTGCGACGGCGGTTTACTTTTTGCTGCCGGAATCTCGAAAGCAAACGGACGCTTCCGTCCCGGCGCGATCGTTTAGCTTTGGCGCCGTACTTGAGGCTCTGAGCGAGCGACAATTCCGTACCGTTAATCTCACTTACTTTCTTCTCGTCACGGCGTTTTCGATCATGACCTACGCGTTCGTTCTCTATACGGCGTTTGAATTCGGGTACACCGCCGAGCAGAACGGTTACCTGTTTGCGTTTGTCGGAATCTCCGCGGCTATCGGGCAAGGTCTTTTGTTCGGACGCCTCGCAAACCGCTTTGGCGAAACGCGGTTGACTGTCGTCGGATGCACGTTGATGGCGATCGCGCTTTTTCTTATCCCGTTCATCACTCCGCAGACGATGGGTCTCGGCGGACTTCTACTTGTCTGTGCGCTGCTCGCGTTTGGAAACTCGCTCGCGTCACCATCGTTGACAAGCATCGCGTCGAAGATCACGCATGAGCATCACCAGGGTCATTCGCTCGGCATCATGGCGAGCGGTGCGAGCCTCGCACGCGCGCTCGGTCCGATGATCGGCGGCATTCTACTCAACAACGCTACAAACGGAATGGATCATGGAACCGTCGCACGAACGTTCTTCACCGCCACAGCAATCATGCTACTGGCGATGTTGATCGCTCTCTATTCTGTGAAGGTGATCGGAAGGCGGGTCGTAGTGACGTGATGTCTACGCCTTTAGCCGCAGATCGCGCAGATGACGCAGATCAGCAAGGGAACTAACTCGCCGCGGATTTACGCGGATAAGCGGATCAGCAAGAAGATTGAGATCCGCGTTATCCGCGTAAATCCGCGGCAGACTCTCTTGAACGTTGCTCCGCTTAATCGAGAGTCCGCCTATCTAACTGACGGCTCGTTGTCGTTGTTTGC
>DATEOJ010000017.1:0-17523 GCA_035274235.1 Pyrinomonadaceae bacterium | reverse complement strand
GAGAAGCATCTGTACATCGCATTCAAATGCTGGGACGAGAAAGACAAGATCCGTGCGACGATCGCGAAACGCGACAACGTTCTTAGCGAGGACAATGTTCGTGTTTGGCTTGATACATACAACGATCAACGACGCGCATACGTCCTCGCATTCAATCCGCTTGGAATCCAGCAGGACGGAATTTACACCGAGGGACAAGGAGCCGACTTCTCAGTCGACGTCGTGATGGAGTCGAAGGGAGTTATCGAAGACTGGGGTTGGTCCGTTGAAGTAAAGATCCCGTTCAAGTCGCTTCGATACTCTGCCGGAAAAGGGAAGTTGTGGGGATTCAACGCTGCGCGAAATATCGATCGATTCAACGATGAGTTCGATCAGTGGCTGCCCGATGATCGCAATGTTTCGGGGTTCCTGATCAAGCACGGCAAGATCGGCGGTCTCGATGAGATCAAGTACGAACGTACACTCGAGATCGTACCGAGCATCACGCTAAGCGAGACGGGGCGGCGCACTCGAGTATTTCCGACGACTAACCTCGTTCCCGACCGATTCGTCAATAATTCGATCAACACCGATATCGGCGTGACGATGAAGTACACGCTGTCTCCGAACGTCACGCTTGATGCTGCGATCAATCCCGACTTTGCCGAGATCGAGGCCGACGCACCCGTCATCACGACCAATCAACGTTTCCCGATCTTCTTCGAAGAGAAGCGACCATTCTTTCTTGAGGGCGTCGAGATCTTCCAATCACCCTTACGGATCTTCCACTCGCGTTCGATAGTGGATCCGGATGCGGCCGCGAAGCTTACGGGTAAGATCGACAAAACATCGTTTGGTTTTCTTGTCGCTACGGACAAGGCTCCCGGCAACTATGGTGAGGACGAGCTAAACAATATCTCGCTTGTTCCGCGCATATCGGAGTTTGTCGGCAAGAACGCTGAGTTCGCCGTGCTCCGCCTAAAGCAGGACATCGGCAAAGAGAATCATTTAGGTTTCTTCGGAACGTACCGCAATTTTCCGGAACAAAAGAATCTTGTCGCCGGTTTCGACGGGCGATTTAAACTTACGCCGCAATTGTCATCGGTCTTTCAGGTCGTAGGCACAAATTCACGGCGATGCTTTTTCAACCCGGAATTCGAACCGCTCGAGCACCTCGATCAGGCTAAGCACAATCGCGACGTCTGCAGCACGGGACAGCTCTTTGACCCGAACGAGTCGGACCCGAATCTCCATCCCGCTAGCTTTACCGAGTACCGGACCGGCAACGCTCTCGGTTACTACGCAAACCTCGATTACACGACCGACCAGCACGGCTGGTATGCGGAGGTCGGCGGTCGAAGCAAGTATTACCGCTCAGACGCCGGTTTCAATCGACGGTCCGATACGAACTTCGCATTCTTTTGGAATCGGTTCAGCACGAAGTCGGATCCAAAGAAAAACATTATTCGCGCTAACTGGGCGCAGTTCACCGGAGTCGACTACGACTGGAAGGGACGTCTGCAGCGGTGGCGTGGCGGCTCGAACATCAACCTGACTTTGCAGCGAAACATGTTCTTCTTTGCTGAAGCGGTCGTTGCGAACGAGAAGATCTACGAAGAAGAGTTTGGCATCAAGCGTAACGATTCGCGTGGCGGACACTTTATCGGTGACCCGACTCGTCAGACCTGGCAACAGATCTTTTCCACTCAGCTTACACAGACTGTAAACAAGTATTTCAACTATTACGTCTTCGTCGGGTTCTTCAACAATTCGTTTGACTTCACGACGACGACTCGCAACCCTCAACCCGGTCCGCAGTTCGATACGGAACTCTTCGCCGAGGTAAAGCCGATCGATCCGCTGCGAATCTCCGCAAGTTATCGAAAAAGCCGCCTCGTGCGTGCTGAGGATCGCATACGAGCGTTCGACTCCGACATCGTGAGTGTTCGTTCGACGTATCAGTTCACCCGTTTCCTCTACACGAGGTTCAGGCTTGATTACGATTCGATGCGGGATAACTTCGCGGGACAAGCGTTGTTCGGTTGGAACCCGAATCCGGGTACTGCGTTCTACGTTGGGTACAACGACAATTTTAATTACAACGGCGTAAACCCCTACACAGGGCAGCTCGAACCGCAGTTTGAGCGCAACAGCCGGACGTTTTTTATACGAGCCTCATACCTCTTCCGCAAGAGTCTATAGCAATTATTGACTCTGCGGGGGAGTCTTTGCTCCTCCTAGAAGCAAACCTAAGGGCGGCGGATCGTGCCTTTTCCGTCGCCCTTTTTTTCACTCGGCGGAGCAACTCACGCCTTCTCGCAGACACCATATACTCACCACCTCTCCTCATGAGACGCTATCCCCGGTGAAGAACCTTAAGCGGCTGATTAAAAGTGCTTGAAATTTCTTAAGCACTAGTGTATAAATCTAGCCGGACTTCATCTCTCGATTCGCAAGAAATAGCTGACACAAGTTCATAGGAGGCACCATGAAGCTGACCCGAAGTTTATTAGCTCTCGCACTTAGTTTCTCTCTTCTTTCTCTATCTTTCCTCGCAGTTCCGATTCATACCGTCGTGGCCAAAGAGGTCAGCGCGGCGCTTCAACGCGGGTATCGTACCGGGTACTCGGACGGCTATATGGCGGGCTATCGTGACGTCATCGATAAGTCGGACAAGAATTTCTCGCAGCATCAGGAATATCTCGACGCTAATCGGGCATACAACAAGGATTACGGGACGATCGAGGAATACCGGGACGGATACCAGCAGGGTTTCGAATCGGGTTACGACACCGGCTTCGAGAAGCGAACGTTCGATTCGGTTGTGCCGACGACTCTGGCGAAGCGAGGGATCGTAGCCGCACCGGTCATCAAGGAGTCTGCCGAAACTGCTTCAACCACGCCGATTACGGACGCAGCGGCCACAACCGCGGTCGAGGCTGTACCGGCGCCTGTAGAAGCGACCACACAGCCTGAACCGGCAGCAGATACCGCAACTACAACTGAGCCGGCAGAACAGACTGAGCCGGCACCCACTACTCCGGCAGGGATCCAAAAGGTTGCAGCGCAGCATACCGACGATCCGATGATCATCATCCCGCGCGACACCGAACTCATTCTCGAGCTTCAGGACGCTCTCGATACGCAGCGCAATCGCGAAGGCGACAAGTTCACGGCGAAGGTACTTGCTCCGCAAGAGATCGCGGGTGCGACGGTCGAAGGACGCGTAGACAAAATTCAAAAGCCAGGTCGTATCAAGAAACGATCGGCGATGCTCCTCTCGTTCGACAAGATCATGATCTCGGATACTCGCTGGAGTAACTTCGACGCGATCATGACCGAAGTGCTACCCGTAAAAGGTGACAATGTTAAGCGCGTCGATACCGAGGGAACTGCCGTCGGTAAAAGCACGGTCAAACCGGACATAATCAAGATCGGTGCGGCGACTGGTACCGGAACTGCGATCGGAGCGATCGCCGGCGGTCCTGTCGGTGCGGCGGTCGGTGCAGGCGTCGGCGCGGCATTCGGCGTCGGTGCGGTCATCATCGAACGCGGAAAACATATCAACCTTCGCACAAGCCAGCAGCTGCGCGTGAAGACATCGTACGAGACGCAGATCCGTTAGTTACCTCCTCCTAGTTGTCAGTACATCTACCGATCCTCGGGCGCTTCTCAAAAGGAAGCGCCTTTTTTACAATCTGCGGTATGAGATTCACAAGGAGTGCTCCGCAGTTTGTAGTTCCGGATGTCGTTAGAACCGCCGAGTATTATCGCGACGAACTAGGTTTTAGCATTCTCGGATATTTCGCCGAGCCACCGGTCTTCGCAATGGTGGAACGCGACGATGTAGAGATCCACTTCGGTAAATCCGACTCCGGGCAGGTACAGGTAAACGAATCCGTGCGCACTGGTCTTGGGACAGACGTCTACATTTGGGTTGACGACATCGATGAGTTGTTTCGAGAACTCTCGTCGCGCAACGTTGAGATCGTCGAAGGTCCTGTTAAGCGAGTCTACAACTGTATCGAGGTGACTATCCGCGACATCAACGGCTTTCAGCTAGTCTTCGGCGCCTGATCGTTCTTGAAGCGGTAATACAAATAGATCCCGATGATGTTATTGATCGTGAGGAGTCCGTTAGTGACCATGAAGACCCAACTTCCCACAAGGTAGCTGTAGACAAGAAAACCTGCCGAGGCGGCAAGCTGTCCGATAAAAAGCCATTTCGAGATTCCTTCACTCGTGGCGTCCCTCCATTGCTTGTGCACCTGCTTGATCAGGGTTGTAAGTAAGATAAGCGAACTCGCCCAGCCGACAATTTCCGTCATTCAACAAAACTAACATCAACCCTGTCGTAAGTTTGGTTCACTAGCTGTCGAAAGGCTGGAATCGAGATCGCATCCGAAATCTGTTGACGCGGGCCGAGGATCGTCAAGCCGTTTTCCGGATGGCTTCTATTGGCTTCGCAACAGTCCGTTTCCAAAGAAATCTAAGGGAAAAAAAAACTAACCCTTTGCCCGGGCGTTCGATCTTGCGGACGCCTTTTTTTTCTTCGTCGCAAGTCGCCTGTCCGAATTAGATCCGATTTCTCGCCTTACTGGTTGGAAGCGACAAATTGCCGGGATTCTAAAGTCAACTTAGAACCGCGATGAGTATCCCTGACCGGGCGAATACCGGTCGGATTTCAAAACCGGCTTGTGAAGAGCGAGCAACTTTTTGAGGAGACAAATCTATGGAAAGGATGATCATAAAACACTCCAGCGGTTCAAAGGCGAATCAGGTCGAAGAATTTCCTTTGCACCACTACAGCGAATTGATCCTAGGTCGTGACAGTTCGTCAACCGTTCAATTCGACCCCGACCGCGACGATCTCGTCGGTCGCCAGCACGCCAAGATCGTTCGCGATCCGAATGATGAAAACGGGTTTCTGATCGAAGACATGAACAGTCGGAACGGTACGTTCCTAAATGGCCAGCGTCTCCTTCAGGCTCAAGCCCTCCGAATAGGTGATGCGGTCCAACTCGGTCTTGGCGGTCCGCAGTTCACATTCGACGTCGAGCCTCGACCCCGGAACACGACCAAGGCGACGCGTATTGCAGATGTTTCCGGGACGACGAAACCGGCGACGCCTGAAACGCGAGTTGCGAGTGCCGGTGCACCGGCGTCGATCGTGACCGCACCGGGAGCGAAGGCGTCGGTCGGCAAGGCGACCGTCGAAAGAATGATCAGCCACACGGTCACCGAGACGAAGAAGAAGGAAGGGAAAAAGTACGCAGTAGTCGGAGCCGCGGCCGCAGTGATCTTTCTGGTGCTGTTGGGCGGACTCTATTTGTACAACTCGAAGCAGCTTGAAGCTGAGCGAGCAAGCGCCGCGAGTAAGGCGGCAGAACTCGAATCACAGACGGCGAACCTACAGAACCAGATCGAATCGGACAAGGCAAACGCGCCGATGAATGCGGCCGCAGTCGCGGACAAGAGCGGCAAGTCGGTCGTCTTTATCGAAGGCTCCTGGCAGTTGATCAATAAGGAAAGCAAATCGCAGATGTTTCACCAGTTCATTCCGAACAGCCGCGAGGTTCTGACGCGGATGTACAACATGAACTACGGAACCGGGCCGATCATCCCGGGCGGAGCGGCGGCGATTCCGGTCTACGTTAGAACGGAAGAGGGTTATGAACCGCTTCTGACCGATCAGAAATCCGACTATTCGGTTCCGATGGGTGTCAGCGGTTACTCGTGCTCGGGCTTCATCGTTACCGCCGACGGGTTCATTCTTACAAATCGCCATTGCGCGTCGCCGTGGAAAGCACAGTACATGTGGCCCGAGGATTATCCTCAGGGAATCGTGTTCAGCGCCGATGGGAAGATCGAAGGCGCCGGCGTTGAGCCACCGCAGGACTGGATACCCGACAACACAAAGAGCGTTGGACGTCAGTACAAGGGCCAATTCGATGCTCAGCAAAAACTGACCGTGATGCTGCCCGGCACCGACAATCCGATCGAAGCACAAAAGATCCAGGACTCACCACGACATGACGTGTCGATGTTAAAGATCTCCGTACCGGGGAACCTTCCGAAGGTCGAGTTGTTCGATAGCTTTGATGGGCTCAAGAAAGGCGACGGCCTGGTCGTGATGGGATATCCGGCATCTGCGCCGAGAGTCTATTCGTCGATCAAATCGCAGAACTTCCTTAATCAGGAAGGCAAGGTGACTGTCATCCCTGACCCGACCGTGTCGGTGACGGCGGTGGGAAATATTCTCAAGAACAGTAACCCGAATGATCAGGCAAATGTTCGTGTGTCGGATGTCGGAGACAGTATTCGATATGCGGTCTCACTCACGGGGGGAGGCAACAGCGGCGGTCCGGTGTTCGACATGCAGGGCCGTGTGATCGGTGTCCATTTTGCGGGCGATAACCGTCAATCGGGAATGGCCGTTCCGATCCGCTACGGAATGCAGTTGTTCCCGGGCGGAGTTAACTAACATGTTTGATCGGCGGATCTTCATTAACGTCGAAGGTCCGCCGATGCGTTGGCGAGTTTCTATGCTCAGACGTCTTCGACTGCAGAGTTTCGGGTTCCTCTGTGTTTACGAATATGCAATCAACTAACGAATACACATTACCGGTGTTCTCGGTCTCAGCGAGTGTGATCTCCGATCCCGGCTGTGTTCGCGAAACCAACGAGGACAACGGCCGCCATGTAACGCCGTTCGCTCGAGATCTAGAAGATTCGCACGGAACCCTGACGATCATTGCTGACGGGATGGGAGGTCACAATTCGGGCGAGGTTGCTAGTCAGATGGCGATCGATCTGATCAGTCGTTCCTTCTATGCCGACGTCGAGGGTTCGATCCCGGATCGGCTCGAGCGGGCGATCCAAAACGCTAACTCGGAGATCAACGCCGCCGCGATGGCGGATCGAAAGTATTTCGGAATGGGTACGACGGTGGTCGCACTCGTTCTCCATGGCGATGTCGGTTATTGCGCGCATATCGGGGATAGCCGTCTCTATCGTTTACGCGACGAGGAGATGGATCTTTTGACGATGGACCACTCGCAGGTCATGGAGATGGTAAAGCAGGGAATCCTCACCTTTGACCAGGCTCAGGATCACGAGGACAAGAACATTATTCTCCGAGCTGTCGGAACACAGCCGTTTGTTGAGGTCGAGATGTCCGAACCATTCGACGTGAAACCAGATGACGAGTTTTTGCTTTGTTCGGATGGTCTCTGTGACATGGTTCGGAGCGAAGAGATACGCGAGATCTGGATAACCACCGCTCAGATCCATTCGACCGTCGAGCAATTGATCGACCTGGCAAAGCTACGCGGCGGGACTGACAACATCACGGTCGCAGTCGTCAGGGTCTCAGCTCGGGCCCAAACCCAGGTTGCGAAGATAGTACCGGTAACGAGAGAGACGAAGGTGCAGCGATGATCGGAAGAATCGTTGGAACATACAAGATCCAATCCAAGCTCGGCGAGGGCGGGATGGGAGCGGTTTATAAGGGCGTCGACACAATGCTTGACCGCGAGGTCGCTATCAAAGCCCTCCGGCCTGAGCTTGCGAGCCAAACGTCGATCGTCGAACGGTTCCGCACCGAGGCGGTAACTCTCGCGAAGCTGCAACACCCGAATATCGCCACTCTCTATTCGTTGTTCCGTCAGGGCGAGGAGCTGTTCATGGTCCTCGAATATGTTCGCGGCGAAACGCTCGACGAAGTGATGAGGCGAAAAGGAGCCCTTTCGCCCGAGTCGATTCTTCCCGCTTTCTGCCAGGTGCTTGATGGCATCGATCACGCCCACGCACTCGGAATAATTCACCGTGATCTAAAACCGGCGAACATCGTGCTCAACGAGGACGGAATCCCGAAGGTCCTCGACTTCGGAATCGCCAGGCTGCTTGGATCAAGCCGTATGACGAGGGCCGGGAGCATCATCGGAACTCTCGAGTACATGGCCCCCGAACAAGTGAAAGGACTCGAAACCGATGCGCGGACCGATACCTACGCGCTTGGAATGCTTCTCTACGAAGCGCTCGCCGGACGAGCTCCATTCACGTCCGAAAACGAGTTCGAGTTAATGAAGCTGCAAACCGAGTGCATGCCCGTAAACCCGCGCTCGATCAGATCGTCAATACCTGTCGAGCTCGATGCCGCGATAATGCGGGCGATCAGCAAGGACCCCGACGCGCGGTTTCAAACGGCGGGAGAATTTCGCGATCGTTTAGTTTCTTCCGGTCTGGTCTCCGCAGGAACCGGTCGTCGAATCACGGGCTCGGATCGTGTTGTTTACACAGCAGAAAAGCCAACGGAGCTAGCTTCGCCTCCGCCATCCGGCGTCGGAGCACAAGTTCTCAAGGAAACGCGATTGGGTACCGCTCCGGTTTCGGCACTTGGGTCGGCGGTGACCGATTCGGAGACCGAAATGGCAACGACGGCAGCGGTCGGAAATCCAACAGTAGCAACCGCCGGCCTTTTTGACCGCCTTACCGCTGTGCATTACGCAGGGGCGGGAGTCGCCGTGGTGATAGTCCTAGCGGTCCTGATTGTCATACCCGTTGTTTTTTTCGGTGGTACATCGAAGGAGACGCGCGTCGAGCAGCCCCGGCAGGGTAATTCAAATACTGCCGACCGAGTCCGAAGCGCGGAAACTCCCGCACCTGAGTCACCTGGGGTAAGTTCGCGTCCGGTTGCAACACCGGCTCCGCAGGAAAAACCCATTGCTCCGATCGTGCTCACACCGGTAGAGCCACGACAGGACCCGCCGACCGGCTCCGCTCCGTCTAAGCCGGACCAGCCCGCGAAGCGGCCACCGACCGCAACCAAGAAACCCGCCAAGTCGCGCGACAGTGAATTGCGAAACGCCCGATGTGCCCTTACCGGCGATTGTTGAGAGGAGAGATCGATGCCACACAAACACACAACTTTTCTACTAACTCTTGTCGCAGCGACCGTGGTTTCTCTGTCGCCAGCTTTGCTGATGGCGCAGTCATATACCGGCTCACCGGTGACGAAGCCCCGGCTTATCCGAACAGTGCAGTCCAAACAGTTTGCTGTACCGATCATCGTCAAACAGATAAAACTTTCGGGCGTCGATTTCGAGCTGACACCCGCCGTGCAGAGTGAGCTTGCGGGTATCGGTACGAACTCGCAGATAATCACGGCGGTTCGAGAAAACTATCGCTATGAGCGTCGCACTCCAGGCAAAGATCCAAAGCCGTCCCCGCCGGTTCCGGCCAACAACGCTGACGAGAAATATGAAGACACGTACTTTTCGGCGCAGCGTACGGCGGCGATGCTTCGCACCGCAACTTCGATCGAACAAGCAAAGGGATATTCGGATTCGATCATTGAGGCGGCAACGCAAATGACACGCTCGAATCCGTCACGGCCGGAAGCTTACGCATTGCTCGCCCTGACGAACGTCTTCATGCACAAATTTCCGGAGGCGGAACGTTACGCACAAATGACCATCGATCGGGGTGGCAGTATCGCCTTCGAAGTCTGGCATCTTTCCGGCACGCCGCATCAGGAAGTTCTCCACGTTGGGAAGGGGTTTGTGACGATCGAGTCCTCGCAAAAGTTTTTCCAGTACGACGGCACGAGGATCTTGGGGCTGAATTTGGAGAACGACTTCAACGACGGGAATCGACGCTCAGCCGTGTTCAGCCTTTCTACGAGCAAAGATGGCGGAGTCGATAAGTGGTTCTTCGCTCCGGGACTGACGAATATGCATCAGGAAGCGAACTTGATAATAAGTCTCGTGCGGAAGAACACATTCGGCCGTTGAGGTTATGACCACCGTTCGTTTGCATCGAAAGTTGATCAGTATCGCAAGCTTGCTTACTGCGTTGATCCCGCTGGCCAAAAGTCGTCGCTCAAGGGCAATATCGAACGTCTCTGATGGTTATCATCGTCCGACCGAAGAGGAGAGCGAATCTACGCAGCGACAACCGCGGATTCGAAGAGGGGCTTTAGGCGGGTGACCGCGGCTTCAAGATTTTCCATCGCCGTCGCGTAGGAGAACCGTAAGAAACCATCGGCTCCAAAGCCCGCACCATCGGTGACGACGGTATAAGCCTGATTGAGCATTTCGTCAGCGACCGCCGCGGATGACGCGAACCTTGAACCAACAAGCTCGCGAACATCAACGAACGCGTAAAACGCGCCTTCGGGCATACCGCATTTGAAACCGTCGATAGTGTTTAGAGCGGGAATCAACCAGTCACGCCTACGCTCATACTCCTTAAACATCGAATCGACAGCCGCGACGGTCTCAGTACGATTCTGCATCGCACGAGCACATGCGTACTGGGCGAACGACGTGGGATGCGTCGCCGAATGACTCTGTAGTTTCACCATCGCGCGTGTCCAGGTTTCGTTCGCGATCGTATAACCCATTCGCCAACCGGTCATCGCGTAGGTCTTCGAAAAACTGCCGGCAACGCAGACATAGTCGCGCAGTTCGTCGGGCAAAACGGAAGACGTGAAAACCTCTCCCGGCGGGTAAGCGAAAAACAGATAGCACTCATCAGTGAGAACGTAGACGCCGCGTTCGGCACATGTCTCGATGATGCGTCGCATCTCGTCCGATGGGATGACGCGACCGGTCGGGTTGTTTGGGGAGTTGATGATCAGAAGACGCGTCTTGTCGGTGATCGCATCGCGAACCTGATCGGCGGTAAGAACGAAATCAGTCTGCTCCGTCTCGATGTAGACCGGATTTGCGCCGCAGAAGATCGCGATCTCGGGGAAGGTGACCCAGTAAGGTTTTGGTATAAGAACGTCGTCGCCGGGATTCAAGAGTGTGCACGCGGCGTTGAACAATGCTTGTTTGCCGCCGCACGATGCCGCTACTTGAGACGGCGAAAAATTTGCCCCGAATTGTTCCGCGTAGAATTCTGCGATCGACGACGTGAACATTTTTGTTCCCGCCGACGCAGTGTACTTGGTAAGCCCTTTCTTTAATCCCTCGATAGCGTACTCTTTGATGAACTCCGGCGTGTCGAAGTCGGGCTCGCCGACAGTCAAGTCGATCACGGAATGTCCCTCTTCTCGCAACGCGGCGGCACGCTGTGCAGCTTTCAAAGTCGACGATGAATGCATGCGGGCGACGTGGTCGGATACGGGGAAGGGCTTTATCATGAGCACATTCTAACAGCTTTGTAAGTTCTGTGAAGGGCGGCGAGGTCCTGTGCCGGCGGTAGTTTTCAGTTTTACTTTTTAGTTTGTTGGATGAGGTACCTTCCAACAAACTGAAAACTAAAAAGTAAAAATTGAAAACGGAACCGCGGGACCGAATGGTACCTATTCATTCTCGAGAAACTCGATCCGATTCCCGAAGGGATCGCGAAACTCGAACCGACGACAGCCCGCGATTTGAATTCCGTCCGCGACGCCGACGCCCGCGGTTGCGAGCCGTTCGCGGGCGGCTTCAAGATCGTCCACCAGGTACGCGACGTGAGCTTTCGTAACGTTCCGATCAACGTCATCTTCGGTTCCGATGTGAAGCTGCCGGTCCCCAACTTCGAGCCAGAAACCGCCACGGCGCACAAGTTCGTCTGGTTTGGGGATCTCTTGCAGACCGAGCACGTCGCAGTAGAATTCGCGAGCTTGATCCTCGGCGCCTCTTGGAATCGTGATCTGGGCGTGGTGGATCTGGATGATCATTTCGACTCGGTCAACTTTTCGCGCATGCGGGTTTCAACGATCTCTGGAATCAAACCGGCAACCCGGCCGCCGAGCATGAAGACCTGTTTCATCAACGTCGATGACACGTACGAGTACTCTTCGTCAGCCATTAGAAACACCGTCTCGATCTCCGGCTCAAGTTTTCGGTTCATCAACGCCATCCGCAACTCGTACTCGTAATCGCTGACCGCCCGAATTCCGCGGACGATAGCGGTCGCACCGCTCTGTCGGGCAAAATCTGCGGTGAGACCGGAGAAGCTGTCGACCGTAACCTTGCAGCCGCCGTTCTGAACCGACGGCAGGATCTCGCGGATCATGTCGCAGCGTTCTTCGACGCTAAACAGTGGATGCTTATCGGGATTGTTCAGGACCGCGATTATGATCTCATCGAAGAGCGGTTGACTGCGGCTGATGATGTCGAGGTGCCCGTTGGTCGGCGGATCGAACGAACCGGGGAAAATTGCACGACGCATAGTTTAGAAATTTGTCTTTAGCAACTTCTTCGCCTTCTCGACGGCCTCCCGGTACTCGGGCATATATTCCGGGTTCGGTTTCATCTGCAGGACGTGATCGATCTGCTTCTTGGCGTCCGCATCGCGCTTTACCGCGAGGTAAGCCTCGGCGAGATCGGCCCGCATCGTGGCGTTATCCGGGGCCAGGCCGCTGCCTTTCTCGAGATACTCGACGGCCTTCTCCGCGTCGCCGCCCTTGAGACGGGTAGCGAGCTCGCACTGTCCCAATGCGTCGTAAGCGCTCGCGCCCTGATAATCGGGCTGAAGCTCGATCACCTTGTTCATCGCATCCTTGATCTCGCCTACCGACTTGAAGCCGACCGTCACAGGACTCCGTTTGGAAAGTTCACCGAGGTTAGCTCCGAACCAGAAGTAGCCTTCGGGCTTATTCGGCTCTAATCGTGAAGCGATCTTGCCTGCGTCACGTCCTGCCTCGAGGTGCTTCTCGCCTTCGTCCTCGTTTGGGTCGTATTTTCCAAGGAAGAAGCTGTACCTCGCGAACGTCCACTCGACCTGGTAATTACGATTGTTCGCGTCGCGTACGGCGGCGAGCATCTTGACGGCCGACCGAAGCTTCTCCAGGTCCTCTCGCTGTTTGAAGAGAGGTTCGACGTCGGTCAGTGTCTGCTGAATCGCTTCAGGTTTGACCTTTTCGGTCGGTCCGGTGGCTGCCTTCTCTTTGGAGCAAGCCCCAAGTGCCCACCATGTAATTACAATTGTAAGTAAAATGTAAGAATTTCTCGGCTTCATGTCGAAATCCGGGAGATGCGTGCTAGAATCTCGTTTAATTCTACGGAAAAGTGTCATTAACATAGCACATCGGGGCATGAAAAAAAACGAGAAGGCCGCGGCCTTTTACGATCTTGAGGGTACTCTCGTCAGCACGAACCTGGTTCACACGCTCGGTTTCTATGCACGGCGGCAGCAGGGACTTTGGCAGACGGCGCGAAAGAGCGTCGGGACATTGGCGAAGCTCCCGTTCTTTGGGATTACGGATCTCTACTCACGAAATGTTTTTAACGAGGTCTTCTTCCGAAGCTACGAAGGCTTCTCGCAGGACCGGCTGCGTTACTTTTCCGACGAGCTTTTTGAAGAAGTATTAAAGCCTGCGATCTACGACGGAACGCCCGAGCTGATCGAGCAGGGAAAGAAGATCGGCCAACGCCAGGTTGTTCTGACGGGTGCTCTCGATTTCACGATCGCACGTCTGATGAGCCACCTCGGCATCGATGACTTTGTCGCCAACCGGCTCGAGTTCGTAAACGGCTACGCGACCGGCCGTGTGCTGCCGCCGGTGATGGCGTCGGCAACGAAGGCGAAATGGATTCGTGAGTACGCCGAGCGCGAAGGTGTAAATCTGTCCGAGTCATATGCGTACTCCGATTCGATCTCCGATCTTCCAATGTTATCGATCGTCGGACATCCAGTCGCGGTGAATCCGGATTTTAGGTTGAAGCAGACTGCGAGACAGCACGACTGGGCTGTACTGGATTTGAAGTAATGGATTCCGAGGTATGAAGAAGCATCGGATGGCGGTATTCGCGCTAATGGTTTTGCTCGGGGTCCTTTCGTCTTCGTGCGTAAATTATCGGACTCTCGCTGATCTGGATCTTGGAAACGGTCGCCGTGTCAAAATCGCCACCGATTGGGCTGACACCACCTTACCAATAATGGCAGAGCTTTTTATTGATAACCACTCAAGGGGCCAGCACGTTATTGCATATGAAGGGGAGGCCGAATGGGGCGTCCTCAACAAGTACCGGTACGAAGTATGGAGCGAAGAGACAGAACAACTTTTTGTCATTACTCAAACCAACGGAGAAGAAGAACGCATGCCGGTGATCGCTCTGGATTTCAATAATGAGTTTGGATTTCCAGTTTGCCCCGCCGATAAATGCCTCGATTGTTCGGACGGATATTGTCCGAGTAACCACCGGGCGTGCTTCGCGAAGTTTAATCAGGTTATCGACGTGGTTGAAGCTGATAATCCGGGGCTCGAACTGAAGCGGATCGAATTCGATGACGCGCCGCCGACGAACTGCAATTAGATAGAAGTCGACAAATTATGGCTCTCCAACTACGAAGAAAAACTCACGAATCGATCGTCTACATCGACAAAGATTCCGCACCGCGGATCATGCCGAACGGCGAGGACTTTATTCTCGAGGACATCCCGATCGGCACACGCGTGATCTATCCGAATCCGCCGATCAAGGGATTGCCGAATCGCGAGGCCGCGATACGTTATGCGGTCAATCATCCGCTCGAGATGGAACCGCTCTACGCGCTTCTCGAACCCGGGATGCGCGTCACGATCGCGATGGATGACATCTCGCTGCCGCTCCCGCCGATGGCGACGCCGGATATGCGTCAGACGATGCTCGAGGTCGTCCTCGATATGTGCGGTGCGAACGGTGTCGACGACATCCACTTGATCATCGCCAACTCGCTTCATCGAAAGATGACCGAGTGGGAGATGCGCCGGATGGTTGGTAACTCGATCTTTAACGAGTACTATCCCGATCGCTACTACAACCATGACGCCGAAGACGACAATGAACTCGTCACTCTTGGCCACACCCGTCACAACGAGCCGCTCCGGGTTAACAAACGCGCTATAGAGAGCGATCTGCTTATCTATCTGAATATCAATCTCGTGCCGATGGACGGCGGTCACAAGTCGGTCGCCGTTGGTCTCTGCGATTACGAGTCGCTTCGAGCGCATCACGAGCCGCAGACGATCCGCGATTCAAATTCCTACATGGACCCGCCGGCGTCGGAGCTAAATCACAAAGTGATACGGCTCGGTCATCTTGTTGATGAAAACTGCAAAGTTTTTCATATAGAGACCGCTTTGAACAACAAAATGTTCTCGGATGGGTACGACATCCTGACGCGGAACGAGGACGAGTTCTCGTTCGCCGATCGAATGAAGTGGGAAGCGATGAAGCGGACGTTCTCGAAACTGCCCCGTGGTGCGAGACGAAAGATGCTTCACGCGATTCCCGCTCAGTACGAACTCATCGGCTGTTACGCCGGCAAGACTGAACCGGTGCATGAGAAGATCCTCGAACTCAACTACCGGCAATATGAAATTCCGGTGAAAGGCCAGTGCGATATTTTGATCTCGGGAATTCCGGACATTTCGCCCTACAACGTCTACTCGGCGTTGAATCCGCTGCTCGTCCAGGTTATGGCCCTCGGATATCACTTCAACATGTATCGCAACAAGCCGCTGCTGCGAAAGGGCGGCGTGATGATCATCACGCATCCGTGCTTCGATGAGTTTGATCACAACTTTCACCCGTCGTACATCGAGTTCTTTCATCGTCTGCTGCCGGAATCTCGAGACGCGTTTTTCCTGCGAGAGAAGTACGAGCGCGAGTTTGCGTCGAACCCGGCATATGTCGAGATGTATCGACGCGGCAACGCATATCACGGTGCTCATCCTTTCTTTATGTGGTACTGGGGTGAGAACGGTCGTCAACACGTAGGCAAAGTGATCGCCGCCGGTGCGGAGAACGCACACGTACCGGAGATCCTCGGCTGGGATCGTGCAGACAATCTGACCGAAGCGATCGCGATGGCTCGTTCGTACATGGGAAGAAATGCTGAGATCACGATGCTGCATCAGCCGGTGATCGGGTTGTGTAGTGTGACGGATTAGAAATCTTTGACCTTACAGGTTGTTGCCTCAATGCGATCGGTAATTTGACGGATCAACGACCAAAGTCACAATTTGTGACAAGTTCGAATATTCCCACTATGTCGAAAAAAGAATCCAGTGAGTTGATTGAAAAAGTTGAGGAAAAGATTTACGTAATCCGCGGGCAACGGGTGATGACGGATAGCGACCTCGCGGATATATACGGGGTCGAGACACGGACACTGAACCAAGCTGTGAACCGGAATTTAGCTCGATTCCCGCGAGACTTCGTATTCCGGCTGAGCCAGGAGGAGTTCGATTCTTTGATATCACAAACTGTGACATCAAAGACTGGCCGGGGCGGACGTCGGAAACTCCCCTACGTGTTTACAGAGCACGGCGCCGTTATGCTTGCGAGTGTCTTGAATAGCCCGACTGCTGTTGACGCGAGCATCGTGGTCGTTCGGGCGTTCGTCAAGATGCGATCGATCCTTGCATTGCACAAGGATCTCGCAAAACGAATCGAGCAGCTTTCGAAAGTCGCCGTCAAGCACGAGAACGATTTCAACGTCGTGTTTCATTTGCTGAGCGAGATCATGGGCGACTCGAAATTTTTGAAACGGAAGATTGGTTTTATCGAAGCGAATAAAAAGGGGAAGTGATCGGACATCAATAACGGAGGTAATCATATGCAAAGTACTCAAATGTCTCCCGAGATGGAAGCGTTAAAAGGGAAACTCCGCGGTATGTGGATCGCGGGTGATTTCGGAGAGATCGCGAAGTCGATCGCTGACGGCGGTGATGAATTCGTCACGCGTTTGGACCTCAAGCCGGGGATGAAAGTCCTCGATGTCGCGACGGGCACCGGCAATCTCGCGATCCCGGCCGCGAAGACGGGAGCCGACGTCACCGGAATCGACATCGCACCGAACTTGATCGACTCGGCGATCGAACGCGCGAAAGCTGAAGGCGTCGAAGCAAAGTTCGAGGTTGGCGATGCTGAGGCTTTGCCGTATGAGGACAACACTTTCGATGTGACGATGACGATGTTCGGCGCGATGTTCGCACCGCGTCCGGATGTCACGGCGGCCGAATTGATCCGTGTGACAAAACCGGGTGGCCTCATCGCGATGGCGAACTGGACGCCGACTCATTTCACCGGACAGATGTTCAAGACCGGTGCGAAACATGTTCCGCCACCACCCGGAATGCCTTCGCCGGTTTTATGGGGAACCGAGGACGCGGTTCGTGAGCGGTTCGGCAATGGAGTTACCGATCTCAAGATGACGCCGACGAAGATCGTGTTCCATTACGATTTCGGACCGGCCGAGGTTGTGGAGCATTTCCGAAAGTATTTCGGTCCGACGCAGAAACAGTTCGAGATGCTTGATGAGGAAGGACAGGCAGCGTTGCGTTCCGACCTTGTCGCGTTGTGGGAAAGCGCCAACGAAGCGACCGATGGAACGACGGCGGTGGAGTCGGAGTACCTCGAGGTGTTGGCGAGGAAGGCGTAACGGGCGGCTTTCTTTCGCGGCTTCGCCGCTAGCCGCGTCGCGGCTGTTGCGTTTAGCCGTGGTGCCGCTTCGGCCCACGGTAAAGTTAAAAGACAAGGCGCGCCGCGTCAGCGGCCGCAAGAGGCGTTCATCCGGCCGCTGACGCGGCGGAGCAAATGTTAGATCGCGTTTACCGTG
>DATEOJ010000016.1:0-6859 GCA_035274235.1 Pyrinomonadaceae bacterium | reverse complement strand
CTGCAAGTTTTTGGGGTCTTGGAGGATCGGCGTCGATAAATGGAAAGACGGTTACGCTGACGGCGGTGAATACGGACGCGAAGAATGCTCGGGAGACTGAGATCAACCTTGCGGGTGCTCGAATTCTATCGGGCAGCGCTCGGGTTCTTTCATCAACTGACATTCATGCGCGGAACAGTTTTGCGAATCCGAACGGCTTGGTTCCGAGAAATGAGAATGTGACGCTCGGCGCGAATGGGCGTTTGGTCTACAAGTTTGCACCGGCGTCGGTGACTAGGTTGACGCTGCAGGTTGCGTGACGTCGCTTCTGCTGCCACGGCCGCGTAGCGGACAGATGCATTTAGCCGTGGGTGGAGGCCGAAGGCCGGAGCCCACGGTAGCGATCAAGAACACGATCCTGCCGCGTCAGCGGTAGGTGCAAACGACGCATGTAGTGGTAAACACGGTCGTGGTTACAAATGAATTTAGACACGTGCACTTGCCGCTGACGCGGCAACGACGGTCTTGGCACCTTAACCGTGGGCTCCGGCCTTCGGCCTCCACCCACGGCTAAAGGCAGGTAGCCGCTACGCGGCACTTAGCGGCTCCGCCGCAAAAGGATATGTCTAAAGTAATAATCACCTTACTCCTCATCCACATCGCGTTGGCACCGGTACTCGCGCAGACCGACGCGACAACTCCGCTTCATCTCCTCAAGCCCGATTACCCGATCCCATACGGCATTCCGAAACAGGAAGATGTGACGGCGGTTCTCAACCGCGTCCACGGCTACCTCAACGGAGTGACGCCGCCAGGATTTCAGAATGAGAAGTCCGGCGAACTATTCACCGACGCGACGAAGATCGATCAGAACACGATCCTTCAACGCGGCGACTTCAGAATTGTTTCCTACGAATGGGGTGTAACCTACGCCGGCATGTTGCTCGCGGCTGAATCGACCGGCGACGCTCGTTATCGGGAATACGTCGAGAAGCGTCTCGCGTTTATCGCCGAATCGGCGGCGGCGTTTCGCAAACCGTCGGCGCATTACGAAGAGTGGGAAGGCCGCATGCCGTTGCGGAATCTGATCAACCCGCGAACGCTAGATGACACTGGTGCGATGTCGGCCGCGATGATCAAGGCCGCGCGAACGGGAAATCGTTCCGAACTCAAACCGATCTTCGAACGCGGATTGAATCACATCATGACCGGACAGTTCCGACTCGCCGACGGCACGCTCGCGCGAAACCGTCCGCAGCCAAACACGGTCTGGCTCGACGACATGTTCATGAGCGTCCCCGCGATCGCGCAGATGGGCAAGTTTACGGGTGACAAAAAGTATTTCGATGAAGCGACCAAACAGGTGTTGAGTTTTGCCGACAAGATGTTCAATCGCGAGAAAGGCGTCTTCATGCACGGCTGGGTCGAGTCGATGCCGACGCATCCCGAGTTTCGCTGGGCACGTGCAAACGGTTGGGCGTTCATGGCACTCGCTGAACTCCTCGAAGTTCTGCCGGAAGATCATCCGAACCGCGCGAAGATACTCGAGCTCTATCGCGCTCACGCACGCGGTCTCGCATCCTATCAATCGGGCAACGGTTTGTGGCACCAACTTCTCGATCGCACAGACTCATATCTCGAGACATCGGCAACCGCGATCTACACGTTCGCGTATGCACGCGGGATCAACCGCGGTTGGATCGACGGAAAAACTTTCGGACCCATGACGCTACTCGCATGGAACGCGGTCACGACTAAAGTGAATGCGAAGGGTCAGGTCGAAGGCACGTGCGTAGGAACCGGTATGGGATTCGACCCGGCTTTCTATTACCATCGACCTATCAGCTCTTTCGCGGCGCACGGTTACGGTCCCGTGCTCCTCGCGGGCTCCGAAGTTCTGACGATGTTGAAGAACAAGAAATTCGAGATCAATGACAGCTCGGTGCAGATGACCGATGCAAAGCCGTGATGATCAGAAAAGCATTCCTCATGTCCGTGAACGACGACGCGCACCAGGAGTACGAAACGCGTCACCGACCGATCTGGGACGACCTCGCGGCGGTATTGAAACAACACGGCGTCTCAAACTACTCGATCTATCTCGACGAGCAAACCAGCCAGCTCTTCGGTTACGCTGAGATCGAGTCTGAAGAACAATGGAACGCGATCGCCCAGACAGACGAGTGTCGATTCTGGTGGGCCTATATGAGCGAGATCATGCCATCGAACGAGGACAACAGTCCCGTGTCGCGCGGACTAAGGGAAGTTTTTCATCTGGACTAATTATGAGGGTAATTTCTACCGGGGCATTTCTTCTCTGCGGGCTCCGCGAGCTCTGCGTGAAATATCGTCTTGGTATTCTCGAAAGGAAATCTCACGCAAAGCTCGAGGAGCCCGCAGAGAAGAAGTTCCACTCCCTCCGCCTGTGTTCCACGTTTGCGGCTGCTGCGCTCGTAATCACACTCGCGGTCACCGCGCAAGCGCAGTTTGTCGGCGTACAGCGGATGGACTCGGAAAAGCGCGCGGAGATCACCGTTAACGGAAAACCATTCACGATCTTCCGCGGCGACGAACGGATCATGCGACCAGTTCTCTATCCGATCATCTCTGCCGGCGGTTCGTTCGTAACACGCGGCTTTCCGTTCGACACACGTGATGGCGACACCGTCGATCATCCGCACCAAGTCGGTTCGTCGTTGAGCTACGGCAATGTCAACGGTATCGACTTTTGGAATTCGTCTACGTTCCGAACACCGGAAGAGATGAAACGAATGGGCCGGATCATGCATACGGCGATCGTCTCGACAAAGAGTGGCCCCGGAAGCGGAGAGCTTGTCACTGCCGCGGCGTGGATCGGGCCGGACAGCATCACGATTCTTACCGAAAAAACAAAATATTCTTTTCACGTTGCCGGCGCGATTCGTTGGATCGATCGCGAAACGCGTCTGACCGCGCTGCTCGACGACGTCACATTCGGCGACAGCAAGGAAGGCATGTTTGCAATACATCTTCCGAGCGAACTGGAGCAGAACGATCAGACAAAGGTAAAGATCACGAATGCAAAAGGCGTCATCAGCCAACGCGAACGCACAGACATTCTGTCCGGTGTGTATTCGAATAGCGAAGGGCTGACGACCGAGAGCAAGATCTGGGGAACGCTAGGGAAGTGGGCCGCGGTTTCGGGAAAGATCGGTTCTGAAAATGTAACGGTCGCGATGTTCGACCATCCATCGAATACAAACTTCCCATCGCGGATGATGGTCCGAGGTTATGGTCTGCTCGCGTTGAATCCATTTGGTCAGAAGCAGTTCGATTCGAAACTCGAGGAACGAAAGTTTGTCGTGAAGCGCGGTGAGTCGATCACGTTTCGTTACCGGTTACTGATCGCGTCTGGTGCGATGACGAACGCCGTTATCGAAGAAGAGTACAAAAAATTTGCGCCTGTGACCGTGCCTTGACTGAAATGGGAATGATTCGACCGAGATGAAGGAGATCGAGAGGGCGTATTCACATACGCTCCAACTTCACGCTTCTTGCGGCTTTGCCGCCATGATGAGCGGCGAGCCTTTGGCTAATTCGGCGGCTAGCCCCAGGTTGCTGCGGCTTTGCCGCCATGATGAGCGGTGAGCCTATGGCTCACCGAGTGTCCCCAAATCTTCGGCGAGGCTGCCTCACGTATGGAGGCATAGCCTCCTGATCCTTTTTAGGCTTGTCGGAAAGGCAGAGCCTTTCCGCTCATCGTGGCGGCAAAGCCGCGGAAGTGGAGTAGAGCCTTTCCGCTCATCGTGGCGGCAGAGCCGCGGAAGTGGGGGCAGAGCCTTACCGCTCATCATGGCGGCACAGCCGCAAAAACGCCGTTACTTGGCAAGCACGGGGATACTCACGCATCCTTTCATCGCTGTGACTGTGTCTTAAATAAAATGGGAACGATTTCTAGATTCGTAGCATGCATTTTTATCACTGCCGCACTCTGCTGCATCGCCTCGGCACAAACCATCGACGAACTACGACGCGGTTTTACTTCTCCGCCCGATGACGCGCGGATCATGATGCGTTGGTGGTGGTTCGGACCGTCGGTCACGAAACCCGAGATCGAGCGTGAGTTGCGAAAGATGAAAGAGGGCGGGATCGGCGGCGTTGAAGTGCAGCCGGTGTATCCGCTTCTCCCCGACGACGCTGCTAACGGCATCCGAAATATTCCATATCTCTCCGACGAGTTTCTCGACATGCTCAAATTTGCGTCGGAGAAGTCTAAAGAGCTGGGGATGCGATTCGATCTGACGCTTGGAAGCGGATGGTCGTTCGGCGGCGCGAAGACGCCGATTAGCGACGCAGCAGGGCAACTACGTGTCGAGCGCGTGAAGGTCGGGCCCGACTGGCGTCGCGTTCGGGTCCCGTCGATGATCGGTGCCGAAAAACTGCTCGGTGTTTTCCTCGCACGCTTCAATGGAAACACGATCGGTCAGACGACCGAGCTGACCAACATCCAAGATGGAAATGTTGTTCTGACAACACCACCGCCGCCCGATTCCGAAGTGATGTTTTTCATCTCGGGCAAAAGCGGTATGCAGGTGAAGCGTCCGTCGTTCGGTGCAGAAGGTTACGTTCTAAATCATCTCGACAAACCGTCGGTCGACAATTATCTCAAGACCACGGGCGACAGATTGTTCCAGGCATTCGATCGCTCGCATGTTCCTTACTCCGTCTTCTGCGATAGCCTCGAAGTTTACAACCAGGATTGGACCGACGATTTCCTCGCCGAATTCCAACGTCGTCGCGGCTACGATCTCAAGCCGTATCTTCCCGCGCTCGTGGGTGACATCGGTCCGAAGACGGCCGACATTCGATACGACTGGGGCCGCACGATAACCGAGCTTTTCAACGAACGTTTCATGGTGCCGATGCAGGCGTGGTCGAAGGCGAACGGGACGCGGTTTCGCATTCAGGGTTACGGCATTCCGCCGGCGTCGATCTCGAGTAACAAGTGGGCGGACATCTCCGACGGCGAAGGAGCGCAGTGGAAAGTTGTCCGCGCGGCGCGTTGGGCGTCGTCGGCGAATCACATCTACGGCCGCAACGTGACGTCGTCCGAAACGTGGACGTGGCTTCACTCGCCATCGTTTCGCGCGACACCGCTCGACATGAAAGCGGAAGCCGACATTCATTTCCTGCAGGGCATAAACCAACTCATCGGTCACGGCTGGGGCTACACGCCGCCCGGCATCGAGTATCCGGGCTGGCGTTTCTACGCAGCCGGTGCGTATTCCGAACAGAATCCGTGGTGGATAGTGATGCCCGATCTCGCGAAGTATCTCCAGCGAATGAGTTGGCTGATGCGGCAGGGCAAACCGCAAAACGACGTCGCGCTTTATCTGCCGAACGCTGATGCATACGCAGCCTTCTCCGCCGGTCGCGTTCACTTGATCGACGTACTGCGGGATCACGTCGGAGAAAAAGTGATGCCGGCGATCTTTGAAGCCGGATACAATCTCGATTTCTTTGACGACACGATTTTGGCTGACGCGCGTGTTTCGCCCGGCGTTCTAACACTCGGTGCGAGCGATCACAAGATCGTCGTCTTGCCGAACGTTGAACGAATGCCGATCGAGTCGGCGCGAAAGCTTGATGCGTTTGTGAAGAGCGGAGGGCTCGTCGTTGCGACTGGCAAGTGGCCGTCGGTAGTGCCCGGCGCACAGGTGACAGAGGCGGAGCAGGCGGAGTTGAAGGAGATCGTCGCTCGACTTCAATCAAGTCGCACCGTGAAACTTGTGTCGACTGAAGAGGAGTTTGGTCCGGTCTTGAACGGGCTCCTGCATCCGGATGCTCGAATCACTCCATCGGCGAAAGATTTCGGAGTCGTGCATCGCAAGACCGTCAATGCGGATATTTACTTCGTCGCGAACACTTCGAATCAGACTCGCAAGGTTGAGATCGAATTTAGGCTGGTTGGCGAACCGGAGGTATGGGACGCCGTCACCGGCCGGTCTGTTAGTGCGACCAGAGTGGTCAAAGCGGGCGGCGAGACTCCTACCGAGACACTGGCGCTGACCTTCGAGCCTTACCGGTCTTACGTCATCGTGTTTTCGAAAAGTGGTTCGGTGCAGAAGGCGGAAACCCGACCGGTAGGGAAGGTGTCACAACCTGAGATCGCATCAACCGTCGATCTCTCGTCCGACTGGTCAGTCACATTCGGGACACAGTCGGTTCAGATGCCAAAGCTGCAGTCGTGGACCGACAGTGAAGCGACTCGATACTTCTCAGGCACGGCGTCCTACCAAAAGACGATCGATATCTCAGACGAGTTTCTGAAATCAGGAAAAGCGTTCGAACTCGATTTCGGCGAAGCCGTCGAACTCCCCGCGCAACAACTTCGCAACGGAATGCGCACTTGGATCGATCCCCCGATCCGCGAAGCCGCCGTCATCTACATCAACGACCAACGCGCCGGCTCCCTCTGGTGCCCGCCGTATCGTCTGGATGTAACGTCGTTGCTCAAGCCCGGAAAAAATTCTCTCCGCATCCTGGTCGGCAACACCGCCCTAAACTACATGTCCGGCCACAGACTCCCCGACTACAAATTACTAAACCTCCGCTACGGCGAACGCTTCCAACCGCAAGACATGGACAAGATCGAAGTGCTGCCATCGGGGTTGGTGGGATCGGTGAGGTTGATCTCGCTAAGATGATACGCATGAGCAGTGCGAAGGTGTATTGAGACAGTAGCTTTGAGCGGACAGTCGCGCTGACCGATAGCCGAGCGCACCCAAGGCTTTTCTTTCACGCTGACTCGGCTCTTCGGTATAATCATCTCGCTATGACCAGGCGAATCAAATTGACGAAGGTAGGCGACTCTCTCGGTGTCGAATTCCCAAAGGAGGTC